>CAZAZA010000021.1:0-36730 GCA_964489495.1 uncultured Bacteroides sp. | reverse complement strand
CGCCTTCTTGCCATATAAAACCATGCTCGCAGTAGGCTTGGACTCGGCAACGGAAGTTGTCGCAAATGCCCGCAGGGGGAAGTAGGCTCCCCATGCTGGGTTTTATACGGCAAGCCTACGCCAAAGCAGCACATTCGGGAACCTACGCCTTTTGAGAGCCATTTTGACGGATCTACGGCTATTCACATACGAAAAATCGCCATTCAGGAGCTTGCTCAGACACTGCCGATGCGGCAACTCTCTGAGGAATTTTAATCCGAAGGGGGTATTAGGCTATTACCCAAGTAATATAGAATAACTTACAAATATACAATATTATAACGTTGATTTATTGATTTAGAAGAAACAAATTGGGAACAGATACGATTTTTATTTGTAAGCGCAGCTAATGGATAGAAAACAACAACAGCTTCAAAGTTTGGGACTCTGAAGCTGTTGCATAAAAACCAATATAGGATGATCAATATCCTTTCTTAACGAATTTACGATATACCACGCCGTTCGTGGTTATAATTGCGGCGATGTAAACACCGTCACTGATTGAGGTCACATCTACGCCATGTTCATAATCCGATGCAGAAATGAGGGTAACGCCATTTGTCGAAATTACTTTTACTCCAGTTACATCCGCTACATCACCATCAATGAACATTATGTCGCGAACAGGATTGGGATAGATATTAAAGGTATATCCGACCAAAACTTCATTTATTCCCGATGGTACTCCAAGAGTTAATTTGTAAGGTTCTTTTATCGATCCTTTTGGAGATTCATCGAATGTCAGACTTTCTCTAACTTCATATTCCTTTCCAGTTGCATTTTCTTCAGCCTTGAATGAAATCCTGTCTCCTGGATTCCCATGAACGGTTATGAACATTTTGTCACCAACATATTCACTGACTCCACGGCACTCATTTCCACAAAAAGCAGCTACAGTAAATGCGGCATCGAATGTCGGTGTTTCACCATCGTATAGTTTGGCTATGATAGTCATGTTGTCGGGATATGCACTCTCATCCGCGTTCCAGCTGCTGTTGTTGGAATATGCCACTACATCATTTTTCATAACCTGAACTCGCGAAGGAGAGTAATGAAGAACAGACGGATGTGATGTGTAGTACATGTATCCGTTGTTTGGTTGCATAAGTTTCAATGTGCCTATCCATTGACCATCATTGAACATAGAGAATGTAGTCTTGCTCTTCAGTACATCACCATCCTGAGGAGTGAAGTTCTCAAATGCTGATTCGATACCCAGTTCAACAGACGGAATGTAAGGAATCCAATTCCAGCCAGTCGTTAAGGAATATTTGAATGTTTCCGGATCGCATAAAGTGGCATTCAAAGAAAGCTGAGAATTAGTAGACATACGAACTTTGTAGGTGGCAGGTACAATGGATGCGATGTCTCCGGATAAAGTGCCGTCACTGGCAATTAATTCACCAGTTGCACTGCGGACTGACTGGATGCCATTCATTACGGATTCAAAGAATCTGTTCGGATTATTAGCTTCACTATCATCGCTATTCGACGAAATCCAGTTCCATCCTTTCGAGAGTGGAATTGCAATTTCACTTATAGGAGCTAAATTTACAAAAACTTCTTCTGACTGGCCGGATTCGCAGGTACCATTGCTTGCAGTAACAGAATACAAGCCGGTTTCAGTTGCTACAAAAACTTGCGCCGTCGCATCATCAATCGGCCAACCGTCCTTATACCATTGATTACCACGTTCAGCAGACGAGGTAAGGGTGGATTTTCCAGATACTGTTATAGTCGGAGCATCGGGAATCGGTTTTACCACGAGATTTATAGTATATATGCTGTCACACATAAATTCGTTTGGTTCACGATGTGTGAATGTTCCGCTTTTGTCATATTCCACACCGTGGAACGTGTATATGTCGCCTTCACATATCTCTGCATCAATAACGACAGGTTCCGGTTCTTCAAGTACCCTGAGAAGATGAAGAGTAAAAGGCTTGGCGAAAGTCAGACCACCGGCATCGGTTGTTGAAAGACGGATATTATAAACGGTGTCATTAGCACATTTGAAACAGCCATTTGCCTGAAGCCGGTTACCGACAACTGAGAACATCTCATTATGTATCGCGCCTTCACCTTCTGCTAAGGCGTATGTAAATTCGGATTCATCATCAGAATCCTTGGTAGATAGTTCGCCGATAAACCCATCCAACTGAATATCGTCTTGGAAAACGCTGTTAGACAAAATCAGATCTGTAGGAGGCTCGTTGAAATTGAGAACCAAATCAGGCACACTCTTCAAGTCTTCAAGATTGCCGACACGGTCTTCGGCAATCGAGAACAATTTATATTGACGTCCCGGTTCGACATTGAAATCAATGACACTGTCGGGAAGGCAAATAGCTGTTTCCTGATAAGTCCCCATATTGTCAGCAACAAAGAGATGATACTGCATTATGCCACATCCATTCTTGTCATCATCTCCGGCAAACGATAACCGATACTTGGTGTAATCATTGTCTATCGGAGAACTGCTTACCTTGGATGTAGGCTTACCTGCATCTATGGTTACCCTCCAGTTGTTTGTGGGGATAGTGTCGTTGGTGTCGAAAACGATATTTGCGGCAAAGCTGATAGTATCTCCCGTTTCCATGCCTTCGTACGGACGCAGGCAGAAATTAACAAATCCCTCGCCTACATGAGTGGAGTCATTAACAGCAAGCACACCGAGGTCGCTTTGCCACGGGGCAAAACCGGTAGCCGGGTCAATGGAAGCGAAAGTCCAGAAAGCCTGTTGTTTAGTTACTTCAAGCCCAGCGATAACATCCACAAATATCTTCAATGAATCCCTTACATCCAGACGTGTAGCATAGATGTTTGGCTCATTGTCAATTGTGAATGACTGATTGCTGAAGCAGTAGTTCCCCAAGGTGAAACCTTTCATCAGTTTCTTATCAGGGAAATCGAAACGTACATCTACTTTCTGAGCATGGGCCGTGGCGAACTCCGGATCATTCTCAAAAAATATGGTATAGTTCAACACATCGTTGATGCTGACCCAACGGACAGAATCAACGCCGGTCGGACCCAACAGTTCATTAGGGTCATACGAAAGCATTCCATCAGGATTTGCCTCGTCACCGGGATATGATTTTGGAGTCGGTTGTTTTTGCTCTTTTTTATATACTTTATAGAACCGAACCTGTGCATCTGTTTGAAAAAAAGAAAAAAACAAAACAATCGATGTAATTATCTTATTCATATTTTTACTATTTATAAACACACGATAATTCATGGTACATAATTCATATAGCTTGAGAATACTTTATTTTGCGGCAGATTAAATGAATCCATGAAATGACGATTAATGACACCACCTTCGCCATAAAAATACTGTTTATTGCCAAGTGCCCTTCCAGTCCACGGATTTACTGCATTTACACTATTAAGAATCTCTCCCTTTATAATATATGCATCAATATTTGTCTGACCACGATAACGAGCATTAATATAATTATACTCAGATTTTGCACTCTGCAATAATAAAGTTTCTTGTGCTAAGCCCGCCGCATTAAATGTTATAGCGGGTTTGCCTGTTACCATAGAATTGGCACTTGCAAGTCCACCTCCAAGAGAATGTCCTACGAATGTAAGTTCGCAATTGCCTAATGCATCTGCCAATCTTTTTGCGTTCTTCATTGATAAATCATATTGACCAGGGAGAAATCCGAGACCAATTCCTTGCTGTAAATTAGCAAACCAATCCATTCCAGAATTTGTCCCTTGGGTTACATATGCATATTCAATCTTGCCATCAATAGTTCTTTGATACAATCCTGAATTGAATCCACTACTAGGACGTAACCAACCATCGCTTTCATATCGAACTCCTTTTACGGGAATATTAGTTCTTTCCCATCCACCTGGTAAATGTATATTGTTATTGCCGTAAATATCAGATGCCATAGCTGCTGCTTCTGCAGGAGATGGCTTTTGTCCTGAAAAATCTACCCAACAAATGGGATTATTTTTGACAAATCTATAATCATTTAATCCGTCCATATATCCATAAGGATCTTTTTGAAAGAATCTACGCATCGACAATGAGTATGTTCTACTTCTGTATGAAATAGAATTACTATTGGGGTCATATGATCTTCCCATAAATAATATGTGATTAGAAACTGAAGAGCCTCCTAAAAGTTGATTATCCTTATCATAGAATGATGGAGTTCCATAATCGTCATAAATAACTCTTTCAATAACTAACCCATTTGAGTTTGAAATAGCAAGCGTTGAATTAACATGGTCTGTGTGATAAAATATATTATTAACTCCCATTTTTTTAGAAACGATTTCATCGATCTCATTACCATACAAATATGAATAAACGTTCCCGTTATACTCCTCTTCAATTGTCAAATCTCCAACATAATAATATTTTGTATCGTTATTGGCGATAAGGCGTCCCAGCGCATCGTATTTGTGAGAATTAGCACTATTATCAAATCCTATTATCTTATTATTATAGTCATATTTATAATTATGATACCCATCGTTAAGCAGATTCCCATTGTTATCATATAATGGGCTTATTTTAACCCTACCATAAATAGATATGTAAGCATTAATGCGATTTGTTTGATATTGAGTAATGACGTCATTTTCGTTAACTTGTATCAGATTGCCAAGTGGGTCAAACTGATAGTTTTTTGTAATAGTACCTTGCTTAAATGATATAAGTTGTGAATTGGAATCATAGTCAAATGACTCTGAGCGCATTTCATTAATTAAATCTTCTTTATGAGTTATATTGCCAATTACATCATAAGTAAAGGCAAGATTTATAATGGATTCGTTTGAAGCAATCTGCGATAGCCAACCGTTATGGTTATAACCGTAGTTAGAAGTAATGCCATTTGCATAACTCATTGAGGATTTTCGTCCGGATTCATCGTATTTCATTGTGACAATCTCTTCGCCATCTTGTAGAATAGAGGTTATCAAATTTCGGGCATTGAGATTTTCAACAACTTTCATTCCGCTTGGATAGGTCAAAGTACGTTTACCTTCCTCAATATCGTAAGCATAACTCGTAGTTTTACCATTCAAGGTCTCAAGAGTCAAACGTCCTGCGGCATCATAAACAAAAGTTACAGTTGCATTCTTATTGATTGCAGAAAGCATCTGACCGATTGCATCGTAGGCAAATGTATCCTGTGTTTTGTCAGGATAATTTTTTGATAATAGATTGCCGACAGGATTATAAGTATATGTGAACTTATTGCCCGCACGATCTATGCTGGATGTCATATTGCCTACGGCATCATAGCCATATTGACGTGCAAGACCATCTGCAAAAGTTATATGTGTGTTACGGTTGAGCGCATCATAAGTCCAAGTCGTAGGATTTCCGTTGGCATCGGTTGCTTTGACAAGATTTCCCACCGCATCATACTCAAATGTAGTTTTTGCATTGAGCGCATCAATATGAGCCAACTGTTGATTGAGCGAGCTGTATGTATATTGCGTAGAATGACCGAGCGCATCCGTTACACTGAGCAGATTTGAATTATTGTCGTAAGCATAAGTTGTCTTTGCTCCGGAAGGCAGAGTTTCACTCACTTTGCGGTTTAGGGCATCGTAGGAGTATGTAACGGTTCTATCCATACCGTCGGTTACAGTCAACTGATTGCCGTTTGCATCGTATGTATATTCAGCAATAGTGCCGAGATTGTCATCGATAGAAGTAATACGGTCAATTTCATCATACCAATAACCGATGGAGTTGCCATTAGGCAGATTTACAGACATAAGATTGCCTGTTACATCGTAATCGTATGATGTTACCTCACCGGCGGGGTTTGTGACCGATGTGAGCTTATTCCTGTCGTTATAGGTCATGGTCTGAATCTGACCTAATGGATTCTTTACGCCTATGACATTACCTTTTCCATCGTATGTGAGTGTATATACGTTACCGGCGGCATCTGTCTTTGAGAGAACATTACCGACAGCATCGTATGTGTATGCGGTGATATGGTTTAAGGCATCCTTTACACGAACAATATTACCGACTTTATCATAATTCACTGATGTCACTCCACCAAGGGCATCCGTCTGGCTCTTGATGCGTCCGATAGCATCGTAGGCATATGATGTAGTGTTGTTTCTGGCATCAGTCAAGGTTGTCAAGTCGCCAAAAGAGTCATATCCATATATTGTGGCATTTCCGGCAGCGTTAACTGTTCTTGAAACAGTGCCGTCAGAGTTATATGTATTTGTAGTTACATTCCCATTTGCATCAGTTGAAGTCAAGAGCCAACCATAAGAATCATAAGTATTTCTTTGAGAATAACCTAATGGACCTGACATTGAAGTTAAAGAACCCTTGCTATCATAGCTGAACTGATACTGATTTCCGTTTTTATCCGTAAAAGAAGCGACTTGATTAAATTTCGGTTCGTATGTATAACGCTCGGTGTTTCCTAAAGCATCTGTCAGCGTCAACATATTGCCGTTCTCATCGTAAGTGTATGAGGTGGCATTACCATTGCCGTCCACCATGCGAATTACATTATCATCATTGTCATACTCGAGAGAAGACTGAATTCCGCAACATAGACCGACTTTCTCAATTACACGGCCTTTATCATCCCAACGATAGTAGGAATATTGATTGCCCGTACCCGTATAGTCAATAAAGACGGTTTTGTCTCCATCATAGCGGATTGATTTATCCGAGACCTCCGTTTTGAGGCGGCTTACCATATTGGCATGGTTATATACGATATATGTCTTATGACCTTCGGCATCTGTAATCTCTTCAAGCCGGTTTTGCTTGTTATAGGCATACAGCGTCGAATGGCCCAATGGATTTGTTATCTTGCGCAGACGGCGTTGAGCGTCATACTCGTAAGAAAAAGCTCCATTGAGGAATGATGCACGAGCAGCCGACAATAGGCCATTAGTGTAAGAAAGGTCTATCGTATGATTGGCAGCATCTTTAATTTGGACAAGAAGAGAATCCTGATATGTGAGTATGGTTTTGTTTTCATATCGATCCTCAATACCTGTGACTTTTAGATGTGTTGCATCATCGAAGTAGTATTTTTCTCCGGTTTTCTCAGTCAACAGATACTTGCCCTCAGAAGGTTGTGTTAACACACTGAATACTCCTGCCGGTGCTTCATATTCATCGCCGAATTTGGTGAAAGTGTCCGAACGGCCATCACCGGTTTCAATTGTCACATTCCCGTCGCCATCGACCGAGTAACGCCTCTCATAGCCGAGAGAGAATCCGAGTCCGAATCCATAATCGGTTCCATTTGCGGAACTGTTATAATAGAACCGCAACTGCATCGGCATTGCCGAATTTCGGGTTTCGCAGTCCGTGCGTCCAAAGAACAACACACCGTTGTAACTGTTCACCCATAGGTCATTCGGCCCCGCTATTTTAGGGCGAATGATGTTCTGTGCATCTATCGACATAATGCCGCAGACGCAAAGAAATAGGATAATGATTTTCTTCATATATTGATCTGTTATTTTACAATGTAAAGTTTCAGGTATGTATAACCGGAAGTCTGTTTAAAATAGAAGTTGACGGTTTCCTGTTTGCCTGGAGGAATGGTTACATAGCCGAATTTATCACTTTCAAGATTGGGCTTGATATGTATCTCCGTCTGAGGATTGGTCGCAAATCCTTCGATTGTGGGAGATAACTGTCCTCCTTGAACGGTAAGCAATAGCTCGCTGATAGTGATATCGTTCTGTCCGCTATTTACATAGGTAACAGATACCGGAGCGAAGCCATTGATACGGGTGGCTTTAGGCGCATCAAGTTTAACACCGAGATTCACATTTGTAGAAGGAACTACAGTAAAATATGACGGCAATGTCGCCTGAGTACCATCGGGAAGTTCGGAAATGACATCATATTGACCGACCTCTGCGTTGGCAAGATAGAATGTGGCTTTTGACGAGGTCTGTCCTTTGTATATTATAGCTTCGGCCGGAATAATATGTGAACCGTTAACGAGACGGAAATCCATGATGGAATCGAACAGCGCACCTTGAACATCTGTAGAAAGTCGTCCGTTTGTGCCGCCCTCAGTGATTGCGAATTTTGTGGCACCAAAATGGACTTCCCTCGCTGTAATGTTCATTACCGAACTCGGCAGTTCTCTCTCTCCATCAATGACAAACTCATTCAGGTTTTGCCCGACAGCAGCATTATCCTGAGCGAGAATGTAATATGTTCCTTCTTTTACATCAGGTATCAATAATTCCTGTTCTTCTTCCTCCACTCCGGTTGCAGACAAATCATATTTTGCCGTTGAGGGAACATTATCAAAAGCTGTATATAATCCGGCAGAGGATTCGGCAGGTTGAGAAAGGTAAATGCCAAGAGTTTTTCCTTGCATATCGCTTTGGACATCAAGTTTGAAAAGCCCTGAAGTTTGAACTGTTTCTGAGGAGCCTAATGCCAGTCGTGTGAAATCAAGTCGACTTGATGAAGACATGACAGCGGTATTGTTGTCATAATCTGTCTCCGGGATATTGTGAGTAGAATTAGTCCGGACAATTAGGTAATAGTTACCCTCGGGCACATTGGTCAAGCGACCTGAAACAGAACGCACTATTTCGCTTCCGGATTCGATTTCAACTTCTCCGGACGCATAACCTATCATCACATCGCTTTCGTCCCATTTATTGTCTTTTGAGAGGAAGAAGACATCTCGCAATAAACCATCGGCTATATACTCACCATTGTTCGCTATCGTATAGGAAATTGAGACAGGTTCTCCGGCTGCGATTGTGGATGGAACGGACAATTTCTTTACAGTCAGTTCGGCGGGAGTGTCGTTGGCATCTTCAATACATACAGTAGTCTGTTGTCTGTTGTTGTCTTTATTTTTTTCAACAAGAGCGTCAGTCCCGTCTGCAACTACATTAAGCACGTAATATCCCTTGACATCCACAGGAAGTTTGACTTCTGCGAGTAAGTCATATTTTTCGCCGGGGCTAAGTTCCCCAACGTGTGTTTTACTGCCAATCTTTATAGATGTTGAAGGATTGAAGTCGTACCCCTCGGACAAATAGAATACATCTGTCCATTTATCCTTTCGTGTAATGCTGTCCCCGACATTGGATATAGTAGCCTTGATAACAGCAGTCTCACCACTCCTCCATTTACCCTCTGACGCGACATCTCGAATCATCAGGTCCGGAAGCGGAGACTGTGCAGATGAAATAGCTTGAACAATATGGCCGTTTGCCAGTTTGTCATCAGAGTTGTCTGATTTTGCAGAAATTATAAGGTAGTAATTACCATACTGCGAATCGTTAAATGTCAGAGATTTACTTACCGACTTGGATGCTCCAATTGCGATAGATTCCGAGCGAACCGCATCCAGCTTTACATCATCATTACTTAAAACGGCATCTTTAGATAAATACACTGTCCCTGTTATCGGACTTGATTCCCATGACCCATTATTGACAATATTCCAAGAGATATCGAAAGGTTGTGATGTTTTGACGGTTTTTGGAGCCGTTATATTGGATATTGACAATTCTGCAAGATTCCCGTTAAGATATACAGGGACTTTTGCCGAATTATCAGAAGCAGACTTTTCGGGTAATGTCTTGCCACCTGATATTGTCAACTCGATATAATTCTGACCGCCCTGAATTTCGGCAGGGATTTCAAGATTGACAGTGTATGATATGTTTTCACCTGGGGCTAATACTACATTCTCTGTCGGAAATGATGACACGTTGCATTTGGTCACATCATTCATGTCTTTATTCCGCGTGATAACTGCCGCAAGGGATATTCTATGGTCAATCGGCTTACTGCCGGTATTTTTAATATTGAATGTTACAGGAATTACAGCACCCGGAGCAGACTCATTCGGAACAGAGATATTGTATAATGAGAGATTATATCCACTGACAGTCTGGTCTTCCGGTTTGGGATCTTCGATGTATGTAAATTTTATTGGCAATACATTTGATGTATTATTACCGATATTCGTTTCCGCAACAGATGAATCGTCATTTGTATTGACGAATACGAACAAATCACCATTCAGACTTGATGACTTGGGAATAGTCAAGTTAGCGCGAAGAGTCCTTTCGCCATTTGGCATTAGATCTATCATATTGGAGAAACTTCCTAATTTAACAGGATTGCTCTTGTTTGCATTGACGCTTGCATATATTACATCCGTAAGATTTAAATTGCTTATGTTGGAAGTTCCGATATTCTTAATCTTCCAGGTAAGTGCGATAACAGATCCGGTCGCGACGGAGTCTTGCGACACAGACAACAGTTCAGAAGTGAGATCGGGAGATTTAACAGATATTTTCTCAGACATGATAATGTTATTATTTTCACCATCATATTCAAAAATATCATTGTCAGCGTCCACCGCTACATAGACATAATAGTCACCTACCGGCAATACAGGAAGAGTGCATATATGCTTTTGAACATAGTTATCCCCTTTGTATTCATATTTAAAGTTCTCTGGACCAGGATTCACAACTCCTGCCTGACGCGGAGCAACAGGACCAGTCAGCACACGTTGATATGAGCCTTTGTTTTGAATTGTGGAGATTAGCTTCGCTGTATCATCAATCCCGGAATTTTTCGATGAAATATATATTTTATCTATCCAATTGTTCTTAAATGGAACTCCGGGGCCGATGTTGCGTACAGAGTAACCTATTTCTAATGGAGAAGCATTGGCGGCAATATTCGGTACTGATAATTTATATGGTTCAAAATCAGCACCCGGAGTCAAAAGGGTATTAATCTGGGTGCTGACGCCAAAATTGTTGCCTGTATTGGCTAATTCATATACCTCATCATTCACATCAACACGAACTACAAAATATGTATCTCCATACCAATCGTAAGGTAAGTACCCTGTTAATTCACAGGTCGCTGTTTCATTCTGATTAAGTTCAACTTTGATTTGCTTTGTGTCGAGTTTATATATAGTTCCACTTTCAAGACCCGGGGTAGAACTCAGATATAATTCATTGGTTATATTCTTCTCCGCAAATCCAGCATTACCACCATTTTTAATGGTAGCAGTGACTTTGACTTTCTTGCCCGAATAAAATGTAGTCGAGTTTCCGAGTCCGGCAATGGCGATTGGAGAAGGCGCGTTTGACTCACCTTCATAAGATTCGCTATTATCAATTGCCGCAACAACAGACGGGACTTGCAAATCGGGAAGTGGAGGTACAGCGATGTCTATCCTTTTATAAAAGAAATTATCACTGACATTGTCAAGTTCATTCTCTTCTTCAAGCTTTTTAGAAGAACCTGGATTGATACCTGTAAGGAAACCATACGCGGAGTTCTCAGGAGCATATGGAATCGGAGGTGTTCCTCCAGCGTTACTGAAATCAATTCCAGAGATTCCATTTATATCTGTGGTAACGACCAGATCATAGTTTCCATATATACGCTCTTCCAACAGAACATTAACCGAATTTTCATAGTACTCTCCAGAAGCAAGCGCCGATACATTTGATACTTTGCCCAATAACTTGGATCCTGCCATAGTGGTTCCGCCGGAGATATTTGGCACCATCCAAATATAATCGGTCCATTGGGTATCTCCTGTTGCTCCACGTCCGTCGTTGCGCACTTTCCAGCGTACATTCAGCGTTGTGCCAGCTACAGGCTCGGAGCAATCGAGAGAAGTGATATGGAGGTCTGGCATTGACTTGATTGTTACTTTACCACCTTCAGCTGAATCCATAATATTCGAGCCACTTTGGGTTGCCATAACAGCATCAGACATAACTAAAGAATACACAACCTCATCAGTAACCGTATTGTCGGATTTGATTCGGACAGTAAATAGGCGACCCGCTATCCCGGAAATAGGAGAATTGTCGGTTGAGACAATGACAAATTTGTATTTGCCATTTCTCATTTTTCTCGCTGTGATAGTATGGCTTTTTGCCCGTTCCGAAAGTGTAGCTGAAACTGGGTTAATTGAAAACCCATTGGGCACTTCCAGAAGGAACTCTACAGCTGTTATGTTGGAGTTATTCTCCATCTGGACTGAGACAACAGCTTCTGCATCACGAGACATTCTGATGTCGTCGATGTATAGTTTGTTTGTAGCTTGACCAAATCCCATCATAGCGGGAAGTGTCAAGAGCCAAAACAAAATAAATCTAATTTTTGACATTTTATGATGGTTTATTTGGTCATTAATATTTTTTTATTCATTACAATCTTGCCATCTATAGTGACGACTACTATGTAGGGTTGGCGCAGTCTGAACATGAATGGTATTGTGGTCTGCCCATTAGTATCGGTCTTAGTCGCGGACAACAGACGTTCTCCTTGTATATTATAGACATCACAGTGAAGATTCTCTTTTACGGGTAGTGATACATGTATTCCGTCTAATAGAATCTCAATATTATTTGATTCTATAATTGAATTGACATTAGAGAGAATCTCGTGACTGATGGAAGTTGTGATTTCATTTGCACCAGCATCAGCAAGCATAGCATACAAAATTCTTTCACTATCAGTATTGCCAATAGAATGAGTTCCTGCCGGAATTGTAGCACCAGATAATGAATATGCGATTACACGTATTCCAGCGGCTGTCTTTTTAGATGTATAATCGAAATTATAGATGGTCTTAAGAGGTTCCAGATCTATATTTTGGCAATTATTGAATATAATGTCAAATGCAGCAATCGGTTTATCAGTATGTATTAGAAGTTGACCATCAGCTATTGCGACAGTGGCTTCATATTCTGATTCAACTTCGTTATTAATCCGTTTTACTTTATGTTTTGTTCTACTCTCATTTGGCAGAGTTTCCAAAACCTTGTTCACGATACAAACAGCGTCCTGCACATTTATGCTTTCATCTTTCCATAAATTCGCTGCTGTGAAATTAAATGGTTTATTGACATATTCATCAAACATGAAAGCAATAGCTGATTGTAAGTCAAGGATGTCAATTTGCCCGTTGAAATTGGCATCGCCTTCTTCAAACATAAGTTTCAGTTTTAATGAACTGTTTGCTTTGGAAGAGTCACCGTTAAGTACTATTATGTCGATTACGTCTCCGCTTTCTCCATGATATGCGTTTTGATCGGAAACATTAGACATTGCAATATGTCCGTTTACATAGGAGATTGTCATGCCGAATCCATCTTCCATTGAACATTGAAGATTCAAAGGCATTGTATAACTTTGTGTCTGATGATTGTATAGAAGAATAGTAGGGATTTGTTGTGCCAAATCTTCTATGGATGTGTTTGAAAGGTTGTAATCTATTGTTCGGTCAATAGTCTGCCCTGAGACATCAAGACTTACAACTTTTCCCGAAATCATGGGATATATATCCGATAGGTGGTTGCCGCTTGCGTCTATAGAAATCAGATTCGGGAAACAAGCTGCCATAACTCCAAGATTTCCGCTGAATGAGTTATTGGCGATGTTCAGTTCTGTGATAGTTGCTCCAACGCCAGGATTCTGTTGTATATATGCGGCAACGGTTTCAATTGCACCTTCAAAACTATTATTGGATAAGGTCAGTATCCCAAGATTCTTGAGTGCAAGTAATTCAACGGGGAACTGGCCGGATAAAGATGCTCCGCTTAGGTCTAATCCTACGACTTTGCCATGCTCAATGGTAAGTCCAGCCAATTTTGATGCACTCACAATACCTCCTGACAAATCCCAAGGAGTAGCCCAGCCTCGGTCAAGCAAAGCCAGAGTGATTGCCTGGAGTGTAGCCCAGTCTGTTTCATCAAATTGGTAGATGGTGAAGGTGAAGATTTTTTCTGCCCCTTTACCATAATAAAGCTCGCCATCAGCAAATTCTACATAAATATCATAAGTGCCATTGTTTTTAGGAGCGACTTCCGACAATGAAGTTTCGCCTGAAGGAGTATAATATATTGTAGGGACTCCAACTCCCTGAGAGGTAGATACGTAAGCTCCATGTGAGTTGTCATCAAATGTTACATCTTCATTTGGCAAGGTCACAGTATAAAGGTCTGTTCTCAATTGAGCTTTATCTATGAAGAAATTTGCCGCAACCTCATTGCTGAAATTTCCTTTACCTATAATACGGAGTTCTGCTGTTCCGGGAACAACATTATCAGACCAAAGAAGAGTATAGTCTTTTTCTATTTCCAATGCGTTAAATATATCATTGGAAAAAGACCAGGTTGGGCAATGCGAATTACCGTCATAGACGAACTGATTCTGTTCGAGCAATATCTGACCGTCCAATGGCAACGGATTAATAGTATAACTATATGTTTTTCTTCCTATGGAGTATGGGAATACCCCTTCGATATTAAATGTCGCAATTCCAGCATTCACATTATTCCTATAGCCAGCAATTGAATATTGATCAACTGGCAAATCACAGGTCAGATTAGTCTGATATATTGAATCCCCCCAGCTATAAACTTTGTCCTCAATACCTGCAACAGGATGGTAGCTTACATCCTTATATATAATAGGAGTAAGCATTGAAGTGTTACCAACAGCATCCATAGTTCGGAAACGAATAGTGTGGTTTTCTTTATTCGCATCAAACATGGCTACCAAAGAGGCAGTGAAGGTGCTTCCTGATTCAATTTCATCTGTCAGGTCGAGCCAGTCCTCTGAATCTTCGACAGCGTATTGGATTTTACCGTTTTGGCCGGCTGGACTTTCGTATTCGCCCTCAAGCGTGAGCCGGTGAGGACGTGAAAGGTCGTTCCATCCGTCCGGATCCTCAGGTGTTACTTCAAAAGATGAGTTAGGTTCAAGGTTAACATCGCCCACACCAATTAGGTAAGAGAACTCGACGCTACTATTAGCAGGAATAGTGCGTTCTTTCCAGCACCATCCCATACCACTGTCATAACTGCCATTTTCGACCATATAATAATCTCCGGCAGTATAGTTGCCAACCATTTGATATGGTTCAGTATTGGTATAATACTGTCCAAACCAAAAGTCACTGACGCTATTAACCCCTACAAGTCCGGACCCAAATAAGACACATAGTTCCGCACCATTGCCGTCTTTCATGGTTAACCCATAAGTATTGCCTATGGTGTCTATACGGCGTGAGATAGGTGCCCTATCATTACTACCAATCATAACATCGGCATGTGTGCCGAGTGACACAATAACATCTTCTGAGTTTGAATTAGTAACGGTATAAATCACACGGCCTAATTCCCCTTGAGGAACCACGCTAATGGAGCAGTTAACACCTCTTATTGTTGTCCCATAAAGGCAATCGACCTGAGTCGCAGAGTTATTCCCCACCTGAATAGCAAGTCTATACCCCCCATCGGAGTAGGTTGATGAGTAATACTGTGACGAAAACCTTCCAACGAAATCTATACTGTTGGATGCCTGTCGATAGAATAAATCGGTATTTCCCAATTGGGAATATCCATCAGGCACGCCATAGTATACTGATCGGGCTACTGCCTTCTTGGACTTGTTATTCTGCGCATTTATGCACAATGGTATATGCAATACCAGTAATGATAAAGCACATACAACGACTTTGTAAATGTTTGAACTCATATTATGATGTCGATAGGTTATTGCGGTTAGGTTGAGTGATGGAATGGAATTAAATTATGTCATGAGTAATTGTCAATGGCACCCTGATTGACAGTAAGTTGTTCGCAAAAGAAAAAGCGTGAGAGCCATACCTGTTACTCGCCTTTCTGTCTCTCGGCATGTGGCATCGCCTTATCCAGTTGAACGAGCAACGAAGACCTCACGCCGATATGAAGATAAACCGACCTCACAACATATCTTGTAAGGCTGTCGGTATCATTACATACCCATGAGCATCTATCGCCGCAACATTCTTGAACTGGATTGAGAAATTGCCACATTTCAGAGACAGTCAAGAAGAGCGTAAATAAACGCTTTCATATAATTATATTCACCGCCAACCATAACTAACTCTTTAGTCATATCTGGAAGGCGTGAGAATGTTTGCAAATTTACATATTATTTCTCTATTGACAATAAAAACGTTAAGAAATATCATCACAGATAGCGCATTATGTTGAAAAGTCAACCACAAGCAGAGATAGAGGGGATTATAAAGTACACCCAAAAAAACGCCGGAGTCCGCGAGTGGGGATTCCGGCGTTTTTGTGTTATCGGATGGCGGAGTTATTTGCCTATCTTGCTGAGGATGTCGGCGGGGACAGCTTCGCGGTTCACGAGTATGTCGACTGTCTTGGCACGGAAATACGGAACGGATACATAGAAGAATCCGTCATATATCTGATTCGTATTCCATGAGTTCTTGACCTTGTAATAAGGGTTTCCGTTCTGATCGACAGCCTTACCCACAATCACCATACCGTGGTCGTCGGTAGTCTCCTGACGGTCGAACATATCCTGACGGACTTCCTGAGTCACCTCGATCTCTTCAACCGGGCCTTTTATGTCGTATTTCGCGTTCTCGCGTTCCTTGTCGCTGAGCTTCACCCAGCGGGAAAGTTCTGTTCCTTCCATATCGCCTTCCGACTTGCCCTTAGGCATGAGGGCGAAACCTTTGTTCCACTTGAAACCTCCCTCGCTCACATCGGCAGCCCATGCAACCGGATAGCCGTTCTCTACTGCATTGTCGACCACGGCCTGAAGTTCGTCAAGCGGAAGGTTATAATAACGCTCATTGAGCCAGTTATCGGGAACCTCGACAATGAAGTCGGTGTAGAAAGGGTGATGTGTGAACGAAGTCAGGGGCACATAGTCGTTGACATCGATCGGCAGCGATTCGGCAAACGACTTCGGAGTATAAGTCTTGCCTTCATAGACAAACGTCTCTGGCAACTCGCCGAAATAAGCGTCGAGCACGCCCTCGAAGCCCTTTTTCCAAGCCTTGGTCAGACGCTTGCCCGGACGTTTTGCCACAGCCTTGACATATCCCGACAGAACGCCTTCAAGTTCGGAATGGTCATGTCCGTCTTCGCCGTAAAGGATACCGTGATAAACCTCTTCGGGCACAGCGCCATAAGTTTTCCACACATACGGAACATCCATGCCGCTGCCTCCCTGGGCAAAATTGGTTTCGCCATACAGGCGCACATAACGGTCGGCCTTGTCGCTGTAGCAGTGGCGTACGGTGAACATGTCACTGAGGTCGATTTCCTTGCCGGTTTTGCGCAGTATCTCGTCTTCGATGAACGAAGTCGACGAGAATGCCCAGCATGTCCCCGACTTATTCTGGTCGCGCACGGGAGTGGTCTTGTTGGTCTTCACGTCGGTAAACGTGAACCCTACCGAATCAGGGGCTTCGGCCTTCTTTTTGCGGGAAGTATCCGAAGCAGCGGCCGACAGCCCCACGGCTGCCAAAAGCGCCAAACATAGCATCTGTCTTTTCATCATTCGAGTGATATTTTGTGATTGTGAGTGCAAATTTAGCAAATTCCCACGAATTTATGCTAAATTTGCGGCCATACAACCTTAGACCGCATGAACAAGATCATAGCAAAAGAACATTTCTCAGAAAATGTGGTAAAGCTGGTGGTGGAAGCGCCAAGAATAGCCCACGCACGCCGCCCCGGACATTTCGTCATAGTGAAAACCGGCGAAGGAGGGGAACGCATACCCCTTACTATAGCCGATGCCGACACTGTGCGCGGCACCATAACCCTGGTGGTACAGCGCGTCGGTGCGTCGACCGAAAAGATTTGCAGCCTCGAACCTGGAGACTCGCTCACCGATGTCGTAGGACCGCTCGGACGCGCCACACATATCGAACGCGTGGGAACGGTGGTCTGCTGCGGAGGCGGCGTGGGAACCGCTCCCCTCCTGCCGATAGCCCGCGCCATGAAGGAAGCCGGCAACCGCGTCATAGCCATACTCGCCGCACGCGACAGCTCCCTGATAATACTCGACGATGAGATGGCAAGTTTCTGTGACGAGGTTATCATAGTCACCGACAACGGTTCCAGAGGCATGAAAGGCCTCGTCACCGACGGCCTCAAGGCTGTTATCGACCGCGAGAAAGTCGACCTCGTGGTGGCTATCGGACCAGCAGTCATGATGAAATTCGTGGCCAGACTCACCGAGCCGCTCGCCATACCGACGGTATGCTCCCTCAACACCATAATGGTCGACGGCACCGGCATGTGCGGCGCATGCAGGGTGACAGTCGACGGGCGCACACGTTTTGTCTGCATAGACGGGCCTGAATTCGACGCCCACAAAGTAGATTTTGATGAAATGATCTCACGACTCCGCGCTTATAATTGACCATCATGAACAACGACCAACTCACAGACCGCGAGTCGCAATGGCGCCGCGACCTACGCGCTTCACATACTCCCGCCGAACAAAAATCGATACCACGTGTGACAATGCCCGAACTTCCGCCCGAATTCCGTCGGCATTCACGCCTCGAAGTCAACCGGGGGCTCAGCGCCGAACAGGCACGCCTCGAAGCGTCGCGCTGCCTCGACTGCGGCAAACCCGGTTGTGTGACAGGGTGTCCGGTACAGATCGACATACCTTCTTTTGTAAAAAACATCGAGCGCGGACACTTCCGCGACGCGGCAACCGTGCTGCGCCTCACGAGCGCCCTCCCGGCTGTGTGCGGACGTGTCTGCCCTCAGGAACGCCAGTGCGAATCGAAGTGCATCTACCACAAAATGGGGCTCCAGCCCGTCGCCATAGGCTATCTCGAACGCTTTGCCGCCGACACCGACCGTATGATTGCCGAATCCTGCGGCGAGAATACAGCCGAGACAGCCGGAGCATCTGACCAGGCTCCCAAGGTGGCAGTCATCGGATCGGGCCCCGCAGGACTGTCGTTTGCCGGCGAGATGGCCGCACGCGGCTACAATGTGACGGTCTACGAGGCCCTCCATGCAATCGGCGGAGTCCTGAAATACGGCATACCTGAATTCCGACTCCCTAATCCCGTGGTCGATTACGAAATCGAAGGACTGCGCCGGCGCGGGGTCACATTTGTAAACGACTGCGTCGTGGGCAAGACCATCTCGCTCGACGACCTCAGAGCCGAAGGATATGCCGCAATCTTCGTGGGTTCGGGAGCAGGACTACCCCGATTCATGAACATACCCGGAGAAAACCTCGTCGGGGTGATGTCGAGCAACGAATACCTGACCCGTATCAATCTGATGGGTGCCGGTCGCCAGGGCTATGACACACCTGTTATGACGGGCAAGACCGTGGCCGTTGTCGGCGGCGGCAATACGGCTATGGACTCTGTGCGCACCGCCCTCCGTATGGGGGCTGAACGCGCCATTATCATCTACCGCCGCAGCCGCGAGGAAATGCCGGCGCGTGCCGAGGAAGTGCATCACGCCGAACAGGAGGGCGTGGAATTCATGACCCTGCACAACCCGCTGGAATATCTCGGCGACGAACGCGGGCGACTGAGAGCCGTAAGGCTGCAGCGCATGGAGCTTGGCGAACCCGACGAGTCGGGACGTCGCAGCCCCGTGCCTGTCAAAGGTGACATTGTCGAACTGCCTGTCGACCTCGCGATTGTCAGCATCGGCGTTTCGCCTAACCCGATCATCCCCGACACGTTTGCAGGACTCGACATTTCGAAGCGCGGCACAATCGTCATCAATGAGGAAACCATGCGCTCGTCGCTCGACGACGTGTATGCGGGCGGCGACATAGTTCGCGGCGGAGCCACAGTCATCCTTGCCATGGGCGACGGAAGGCATGCAGCCGAAGCCGCCGACCGCGCTATCAGGGAGGATTGCTGATGTACGCAGGGACCACACATATTGTCGTCGCGGCCGGGACGGGTTCAAGATTCGGATCCGAGTTGCCCAAGCAGTTCTGCCTGCTTGATGGCCGCCCGGTGGTGATGCATGCCATTGACGCGCTGCGCAGGGCCACGCCCGGTGCTTCTGTCGTATTGGTGCTGTCCCAACCTATGCTCGACATGTGGCGTGAGTTGTGCGAACGACACGGTTTCGAATCTCCCGCCGTGGCCTTCGGAGGCGCTTCGCGGTGGGAGTCGGTGCGCAACGGACTCGCACTTGTCAGCTCCGACTGCACGATTGTGGCGATACACGACGGAGCACGCCCGCTTGTCACGCCCGAGGTGGCCCGGGCTGTTGTCGATGAGGTCGCGGCCGGCGCACAGGGGGCTGTCCCTGCCGTTCCCGTCACCGACAGCCTTCGCCGGCTCGAATGTGACGACCCGTCCCACGGCCGGGCGGTCGACCGTTCGGAATACGTGGCCGTACAGACTCCACAGGCATTCCGCCACGACCTGCTCGACCTGGCATACAGCCGACCGTTCCAAAGCAGATTCACCGACGATGCCTCAGTGATGGAGGCTGCCGGATTCACCGACCTGCGCCTAACGCCTGGATCGCCCGTAAATATAAAGATAACCAACCCCGACGACCTTGCCGTGGCCGAAATCATACTCAGCCGACACTGCCGATGAAACGACTGAGGGCCACAGATAT
Organism: uncultured Bacteroides sp.; assembly: GCA_964489495.1. Taxonomy (GTDB): domain Bacteria; phylum Bacteroidota; class Bacteroidia; order Bacteroidales; family Muribaculaceae; genus Paramuribaculum. Next base: position 16,243 of record CAZAZA010000021.1, on the reverse strand, counting down.
AAAATTTCTAAAGGGTGTCGGACCCAAACGTGCCGAGCTGCTTGACAAGCAGCTCGGCATTCACACTTACCGCGACCTCCTTTACCACTTCCCGACACACTACGTCGACCGCACATCGACCTATCCCATCAAAAGTTTCAACGGCGAGATGCCCACAATCCAGATACGCGGCCATTTCGTAACCTTCAATATCGTGGGCGAAGGCGCGAAGACGCGTCTCGTCGGACTTTTCAGCGACGGGACGGCCACTATGGAGGTCGTGTGGTTTCGTGGCATAAAGAAAATGCGCGATGCATTCTCCAACAACCGCGAGTATGTGCTCTTTGGCAAGCCGGTGAAATTCGGTCAGGTATGGTCGATGGCTCATCCCGAAATCGACCCGGCCGACAGTCCGGGAGCGGCCGAGGGACTGCGGGGCGTCTACCCGCTCACCGACCGACTGCGCTCAGCCGGATTCACGTCCAAACATTTCTACACCTACGCTAATGCCATCCTACGGTCTTGCTCATCGATCGACGACCCGTTGCCGGCCGAAATTCTAAGCCGTCTTAGGCTAATGCCGCTGCGCGATGCCCTTGTGGCCATACACAACCCCGAGTCGCCGGAGCAGGTGAACAAAGCCCGCGAGCGGCTGAAATTCGACGAGCTTTTCCTGCTGCAGCTCGACATTTTGCGTTATTCGCGGGGACGGAAGCAGAAATCCGGCGGATTCAGGTTTACGCGTGTTGGCAACTACTTCCACCGTTTTTACAACGAATGCATGCCTTTTGAGCTTACTTCGGCTCAGAAGCGCGTCATACGCGAAATACGCGCCGACATGGGGTCGGGACGCCAGATGAACCGCCTGCTGCAAGGCGACGTAGGCTCGGGGAAGACGCTTGTTGCCCTGTTATGCATGCTCATCGCCCTTGACAACGGCGTGCAGGCATGCCTCCTCGCCCCCACCGAGATTCTCGCCACACAGCATTTCGAGACCATCAGCGCCCTCGCCGCTCCTGTAGGGGTGAATGTCAAGCTTCTTACCGGCTCCACGCCCAAGCGCGAGCGCGACATCATCGACAGCCAGCTGGCCGACGGCTCGCTGCACATACTTGTGGGCACGCACGCAGTAATCGAAGACCGCGTAATGTTCCGCAACCTCGGTTTCGCCGTCATTGACGAGCAGCACCGGTTCGGCGTTGCGCAGCGTGCGCGTATGTGGGCCAAGAACTCTGTTCCCCCGCATGTGCTCGTAATGACCGCCACGCCTATTCCGCGCACATTGGCCATGACCCTCTACGGCGACCTCGACGTGTCGGTAATCGACGAACTCCCCCCGGGGCGCAAGCCGGTGACCACACTTTTGCGCTACGACAACGACCGTCTCCGCGTATATCAGGGCATAACCCGGCAGCTGCGCATGGGGAGGCAGGTATATATTGTCTACCCTCTTATCAAAGAGAACGAAAAGCTTGCGCTGCGATCGCTTGAAGAGGGGTATGAACAGGTGTGCGACACATTCCGCAGCTTCCGTGTGGCTTACGTGCACGGCCAGATGAAGCCTGCCGAAAAGGACGCCCAGATGCAGCTCTTCGCCTCCGGCAAAGCCCACATACTTGTGGCCACAACCGTGATCGAGGTCGGGGTTAACGTGCCTAACGCCACGACCATGGTCATCGAGAACGCCGAACGGTTCGGACTCTCGCAGCTGCACCAGCTGCGCGGACGCGTCGGGCGCGGGGCCGACCAGAGCTACTGCATACTCATGACCAAGCGCGAGATCGCGGCCGACACGCGCAAGCGTCTCGAAATCATGACTTCGACCACCGACGGCTTCGTCGTTGCCGAGGCCGACCTGAAAATGCGCGGTCCTGGCGATATCGAAGGAACTCTCCAGAGCGGCACAGCCCTCGACCTCCGCATAGCCAGCCTTGCCACCGACGGCCAGATAGTTCAGCTCGCCCGTGACGAGGCAACGCGTTTTCTCGACCGCGACCCGGGCCTGTCGACCCCCCAAGGCTACTGTCTGGCCCAGGAACTCGCCGCCACCTTCCGACGCACCGTCGACTGGAGCCGCATCAGCTGACACATTCCCGCCGTACGTTCCGCTTTTTGTAAGGCACAGGATGTGCTTGTGTCGGGGATTTTTTGTAAGTTTGCACTGTATTTTTCCTTGAAATTGACTCTCATGAAAAAAATAGTGCCTTTTCTGTGGGCGGCGTTATGCCCTTTAGCGGTCGGCGCCTCTGACGCAGTGACCGGAATCCGTCAAATCAATCCGACAACTGTCGAGGTCACACTCCGCGACGGCAAGAGCATCACCGCCGACTTCTATGGCGACAACATAGTGCGTCTGTTCCGCGACGACAACGGTGGAATAGTCCGCAACCCTGTGGGCCATCCCCCCGCCGATATACTCGTCTCCAACCCGAGGCGCGAAGTAGGGCTGCTCACCGTCGGCAACGATCCCAAGTCGGTGTCGGTAAGCTCACCGGCTGTTACACTGAGCTGGGATAAAGCATCAGGACAGCTCACTGTCACCGACCGACGTTCGGGCAAAACCGTGGTGGAAGAGACCGCGCCGCTTAAATTCGAGCGCGGCAAAACGGTGATGACCCTCAGCGAGGAACCCGGCGAATATTTCTATGGCGGCGGAGTGCAGAACGGACGTTTCTCGCACAAAGGAAAATCTATAGCAATCGAAAACCAGAACAGCTGGACTGACGGCGGAGTGGCTTCGCCGGCCCCCTTCTTCTGGTCGACCGACGGCTACGGCATGATGTTCCACACATTCGGAAAAGGACGTTACGACTTCGGGGCCGAGAATCCCGGCACAGTCAGCCTGTCGCACGACGCCGGCTACCTTGACGCATTTGTAATGGTCGACTCCGAGCCGGTTGCGCTCCTTAACGACTTCTACCAGCTGACCGGCAATCCCGTGCTGATACCGAAATTCGGATTCTACGAAGGTCACCTCAATGCCTACAACCGCGACTACTGGACTCCCAACGAAGAAAAGGGCATCCTGTTTGAGGACGGACACCGCTACTCGGAAAGCCAGCAGCAGAAAGAGGGCGGCATCAAGGAATCGCTCAACGGCGAGAAAGACAACTACCAGTTCTCGGCACGCGCCGTGGTCGACCGCTATGCGGCCGCCGACATGCCCTTAGGCTGGATTCTCCCCAACGACGGATACGGAGCAGGGTACGGCCAGACCGAGACGCTCGACGGAAATATTGCCAACCTCAAGGAGTTTGGCGACTACGCACGCAGCAAAGGTGTGGAGATCGGTCTCTGGACTCAGAGCGACCTTCATCCTAAGGAAGGGGTCAGTGCATTGCTCCAGCGCGACATAGTGAAAGAAGTGCGTGATGCCGGCGTGCGTGTGCTGAAGACCGACGTTGCCTGGGTCGGCTACGGTTACTCGTTCGGTCTGAACGGAGTGGCCGATGTCGGGCAGATTATGCCTTACTACGGCAACGATGCCCGCCCGTTCATCATATCGCTTGACGGTTGGGCCGGCACCCAGCGTTACGCGACCATCTGGAGCGGCGACCAGACCGGGGGAGAATGGGAATACATACGCTTCCACATACCGACCTACATCGGTTCGGGCCTTTCGGGACAGCCGAACATCACCAGCGACATGGACGGCATCTTCGGCGGAAAGAATCCCGTGGTCAACACCCGCGACTTCCAGTGGAAGACTTTCACACCCATGCAGCTCAACATGGACGGCTGGGGCGCAAATCCCAAATATCCCACCGCACTCGGCGAACCCGCCACATCGATCAACCGCAACTACCTCAAGCTGAAATCACAGCTCCTCCCCTATGCCTACACCTACGCCCGCGAGGCAGTTGACGGCAAGCCTCTGATGCGTGCGATGTTTGTCGACTACCCCAACGACTACACCCACTCCCCTGCCACACGCTACCAATACCTCTACGGACCTGACTTCCTCGTGGCCCCGGTATTCGAAGCCACAGAGGCATCCGACTCACTCGGCAACGACATACGCAACGGCATCTACCTGCCGCAGGGCACCTGGTATGATTATTTCTCGGGCGAACCCTATGAAGGCGAGGCAGTGCTCAACAGCTTCAGCGCACCCATATGGAAGCTTCCGGTGTTCGTGCGTGCCGGCGCAATCATTCCGATGTACAATCCGTCGAACAACCCGTCGGAGATCGACAACCGCCTGCGCATATTCGAACTTTATCCGGCCGGACATTCCGAAGCAACCCTGTATGACGACGACGGCGCAACCATGGGCTATGCCACCCGTGGCGAAACCGTGACAACACGGATTGTCAGCAACGTCGGCCCTAAGAACCGTCTCACCGTCACACTCGACCCCTCGAAAGGCTCATTCAAAGGTTTCGAGCCGGTAAAGGCTACTGAACTTATAATCAACGCCACGGCAATGCCGAAGTCGGTCGAGGCACAGGTCGGCAAACGTAAAGTGTCACTCACACGCGTTGACTCCCGCGAGGCTGCGGCCACCGGTGAGAACGTATGGTACTATGATGCCGCTCCCAACCTCAACCGCTTCTCCACTCCGGGCTCTGAGGCGGCATCGGTAGCCGTGACCAAAAACCCTCAGATCATTGTGCGCGTCGCTCCCACCAACATAACGGCCAACGCAGTCACAGTCAACGTGAACGGATTTGAGTTTGCCCCCGCCGACACCCGTCATCTCCAGCATGGTGCTTTAGCCGCTGTGAAGCCCGTTTTGACCGAAGAAGGCATCGGCGCCTACTCGCTGACACCGTCGTGGCAGCCGGTAGCCGACGCCGACTACTATGAGATTGAGTTCAACGGTCTCAACTATACCAATATCCGCGACACGAAACTGGCATTCGGTGACCTCGTTCCTGACCACGACTACAGCTTCCGAATACGCGCAGTCAACGCCGACGGCGCATCGGAATGGACTCCGCTGACAGGACGCACAAAGACCAACCCGCTCGAATTTGCAATTCGCGACATACGCGGCGAGTCAACTGCCGAAATCCAGCCCGGATTCGAGGTGAGCCGACTGTTCGACTTCGCCGAATCAGGCGACATGTTCCATACGCGCTACCGCAAGAATGCCATTCCTTTTGACCTGATAATCGACCTTCAGGGTGTAAACACACTCGACAAGATGCAGTATCTCCCCCGCAAAGATGGCGGAAACGGCACGATACTTCGCGGCGCAATAGCCACGAGCCTCGACAAGGAGCACTGGACTCCGGCCGACTCATTCGTATGGGAACGCAACGGCGATGTGAAGGAATTTGTTTTCGCCTCACGTCCGCAGGCCAGATATGTGAAAATGAGTGTAACCGAGGGCGTGGGCAACTACGGCGCCGGACGCGAGCTCTATATCTTCAAGGTGCCCGGTACCGAAACCTATCTGCCGGGTGATATCAATAACGACAACCGCATCGACAACAACGACCTCACATCGTATATGAACTACACCGGACTCCGTCAGGGCGACCCCGACTTCCAGGGATATGTCAGCAACGGTGACATAAACCGCAACGGGCTGATCGAGGCCTACGACATCTCGGTGGTTGCCACACGCCTCGACGGCGGTGTTGAACCCGACGACTATGCGGCTCCGCTCAGCGGCACGCTACGCGCAGTCGCTGAGGGTGGGACAGCTGTAGGCGACACACTGTCGCTCAAGGTCTATGGCGACAGCCTTGCAAGCGTTAACGCTGTTTCGGCCGCCATCCCCTACGATGCGAAAGTGTGGGATTTTGCTGGTGTCGAACCTGTGGCAGTGTCCGGAATGGAAAATCTGACCCGCGACCGTCTGCACGCGTCGGGCGAGACGGTGGTATATCCCACTTTTGTCAATGTGGGCCAGAAACCCGACCTTGCAGGCAGCAACGTCGAACTGTTCGTTGTCAAGTTCTGCCGCCTCAAACGCGGAGCGACTCCGACACTGTCGGCCCCGATGCTTGTCGACAAGAAGCTCAACACTATAAAGTAACGGCTGTCAGCCATGGGGTCGACACGTTCTCTGCTTCTTAAGATACTACTGCCCGTGGCCCTTGGGCTGGGGGCGGTAGTATGGTTGTTTCTGCGCGAGTTCGACGCGGGTGCATGGCAGGCCGTGACCATCGGCGGCCGCGGCATGGCTGCCATCGGCATGGCTGTGCTGTTCATGTGCCTGCGCGAGGCGTGTCTGGCCTGGCGCTTCCACGTGCTCAGCGACGGAACCCTGGGATGGCTCGCGGCTCTTCGTGTCACCATCCTGTGCGAATTCACCTCGGCCATCACCCCGACTACGGCGGGGGGAAGCGCCATGAGTATAGTGTTTATGAAGCGCGAGGGCGTCGACCTGGGACGCGGCACCACCTTGATGATGACCACGCTTTTTCTTGATGAGTTCTTCAACGTGGTGTTATGCCCGTTTATCTTTCTCATAGCTCCTTATACAGCCATATTCGGCTTTAATGGAGGTTTTTCATCAGGAGTGCGGATATCGTTCTGGATCGTGATAGGACTTATCACGGCGATAACCGCCCTCCTGTTTTGGGGAACCTTGGGAAAGCCCGAGGCTGTCAGGGCCATTATACGCAAACTTTTCAGCTGGCGTCTGTTGCGCCGCTGGCGTAAACGTGCCGAGACCTCGGCAGACGAGATGGTGGCTGCGGGCCATGATTTCCGCCACCGTCCTTTGCGTTGGTGGCTGCGCTCGTTCGCGGCGACTGCCGGACTATGGATCAGCCGCTTTCTGGTTGTCAACGCTCTCTTCTGGGGGTTCGCTGCCGGAGCCGACCAGCTGGTGGTGTTCGCACGTCAGTTCGTGGTGTGGACTCTTCTAACCGTCAGCCCCACGCCCGGTGGCAGCGGCCTGAGCGAATGGCTATTCACCAACTATTACGGCGACATGCTCCACGATGCCTCGGTTGCCTTGGTAATTGCAGTGTTCTGGAGACTTATCACTTACTATTCAGTACTCACCGCCGGGGCAATTATGCTCCCCTCATATTTGAGAAACCTAAACAAACACACCAGATGAGACGTATCATTCTTGCAATCTTGTCGTTGTTTTTCTTTGTAGCCGCATATGCCGGGGCTGAGGCTCCGACCCGCGTCTATGTGATTCCCATCGACGACGAAATCGGGTCGTTCACCTGGCAGTATCTGCGCCACGGTCTTGAACGCGCCCGCGAATCAGATGCCGACATGATTGTAATACGTCTCAATACCTATGGCGGGGCTGTGGATGCCGCCGACTCTATACGCACGGCTCTTCTGCGCTGCCCCGAGCCTACGGTAGCCTTTATCGACAACAACGCGGCTTCGGCCGGAGCTTTGATTGCGCTGGCATGCGACTCGGTGTTCATGCGGCCGGACGCAACCATGGGAGCGGCTACCGTGGTCAACGGGGCCGACGGCACGGCAATGCCCGACAAATATCAGTCGTATATGCGTGCGATGATGCGCGCCACAGCGCAAAGTCACGGCCGCGTCCCCTCCGGGCAAAACGACTCTGCTGACACACGTTGGCGTCGTGACCCGCTCATCGCCGAGGCAATGGTCGACCACCGCGTGGTCGTACCCGGGCTCATCGATTCCACCAAAGTGCTGACCTTCACTGCTTCGGAGGCGGTAAAGTGGGGTTATGCCGAAGGATATGCGTCGAATGTCAACGAAATCATGACAAAGCTCGATGTGGCCGATTATGAGATCGAGACCGACAGCCACGGCTGGCTCGAAGACATCATAGGCTGGCTCACGCACCCTGCCGTCAGAGCCGTGCTCATATCGCTCATCATGCTCGGCATATACTGGGAGATACAGATGCCCGGCACGGGACTTCCGGCGGCTGTGGCCCTGACCGGGGCAGTCATCTATTTCCTCCCAGCATTTTTCGGACACGCCATGTCGCCATGGATAGCGATTCTTTTTGCTATAGGGGTGATACTGATTATCTTCGAAGTCCTGGTAATCCCCGGCTTCGGCATTGCCGGTATCGCCGGGATTGTCGCCATAGCCGCATCGCTCTTCTGGGGGCTGCTCGACAGTTCCGACCCGCTCGACACCGGCATAACCATGACAATGGTCTGGAGCTCGGTAGCCTGGTTCACGGGGGCGGTCGTCGTCACAGTGCTTTTGGCATTTTGGCTCACTTCCGAGCATGGACCGCGCTGGATACGCCGGCACACCGAACTTGACCGCGCCCTCGAAATCGACCAAGGCTATATTGGCGTGGACATGAGTATGGCGCGCCATGTGGGCAGCGAGGGAATTGCAGCCACCGACCTGCGTCCGGGAGGCAAGGTCGACATCGATGGCGAACGTTACGACGCCGTGTCGCTCGACGGCTACATCGAGGCGGGAACGCCTGTGCGCGTGCGCCGGCACGCCAACGCTCAGCTGTATGTCGCCCGAATTTAGTGAGAATGTTTGGCAGTATGTGTCAAATTGCTTAATTTTGCGCTATCTTAATGGCATTGCAGCCGTTAAGAAGGTAACATACTAACAACTATTAATACCAACATTATGATCAGACGACTACGTCTTTATTTCTTGCTCATAGTGGCTCTCGCTGTCCCTCAGGCAGCTGTGTCGGCCACTGACACTACGGCGGATAACAACAACTGGACAAATATCGGCACGGCCAACGTATATGACCCGTTCCTTTGGATTCCTTTCGGTATGGCCGGCGACACCTGGGACCTTCAGGTCGCTGAGTCGGTGGAAAATCCGGGCATCTATAAGATATATGATATCTATACGACCTGTCCGTCGGTGCTTGACGGCTCGTTCGTATTGACCGACCCGGCGAAGGGCTCTTATATGATAATCGATACCCGTGAATCCAATAACGTGAAGGTCACAGAGTTCGCGCTCAATGTGTCGGACTCGGGCTATGGAGAATACTTGTTCGAACAGCGTGATCCCGGGACCTGCAAGAGCGGGGTTATCCGCTTTCCCGTCGGCGCCATACACTTCGGACTCAAGGAAGTCAATGCCGATACAAAGGGTTATTACAACACTGTGCCGTATGAGATTAAACTTCCGAATGGCCCTGACGGATCTGTCACACTTTCCGATACAAACGGTTTATGCGGTATCGACGGCAAAGCCACCTTCAATGTCACCCATGGGAAGGATGCTGTTAGACTCAAAATCGGCGTTTTCGAAGGCAAACACGATCCTAACAGCGTTGAATTTGACCTTTATGACCGTACGCTTGAAAGCGGTAAGGATTTTGACGGAGGCGATTACGAAGTCAGCCTGCCTTATTCCGGCTGGCAGACAGTTGCCGTTATATCAGTAGATTCCGAAGGTGACTGGATGGAGGGAACGACACATTATTTCTTCAATTCCGAGTTCAACCCCGACGAATGGGTTTCGCTCGGCAAGGTCGATTTTCAAGACGATACATTCCTGCCGATATACGGGGTGTTTGAAATCTCCGACACGCGTAAGGTGGAACTTCTTGAGAGCAAGCTGACTCCCAACTACTATCGCGTAATGAACCCCTGGGATAATTTCCCGAATCCCGACGTAATCGAAGGCCTTGCATTCCACAGCGGTCACACTCATTATTTTGATCTTGATGCCACCTACCATCCGATGATGGTGGCCATTCCCGAGTCTCCGATGGGTGTATCGGTCAAAGGTCAGGAACTGACAATTTCACACCAGTTCCGTGGCAATATGCTTGTGGATCATATGTTCAAATTCCGTGCTAATGGAATTAACCTCAATATAGGCGGACAAGACTTCATAGCCGGCCAGAATGGAGTTTTCGCCGTATCCGTTCCCGAAAATTACCATCCGCGCAATCTTATGATTACGGTTGTCAACAGCGATAACGAGCCCATCGAGGGAGCCACATTCAAGGTCGTAGGTGCGGAGAGTGCCTCCGGCGAAACTGACGAACGTGGCTATGCCGACTTCTTCCTGGGAGGACTTGAAGGAACCACACGCGAAGTCGAAATCCTGGCTGACGGCTATAAGCCCTATCCGCTCACCCTGACTTTCGAAGACGAAGCCGATCTGACCGAGACCGTTGTGCTTGAGAAAGGATCGGGAATAGACGAGGTGGACGCTGACGCTGCCGCCCCGAGATATTACAACCTCCAGGGTATCGAGATCGACAAGCCTGCCAAGGGCATATATATCGAACGCAGAGGCAGCAAGGTTACCAAGATCATACGCTGAATTATCTGAAACTACCATTTACGACAGGAGGCTGCGTCGGTCGACGCAGCCTCCTGTACGTTTAGTGTTCCGGAGCAAAAAGCGGGTCCCAGGCCGGTAGCCTGACAGGCTTCTGCTTCAGTATTTCAAGAATGGAAGCGGGAACATATTTCCTGTCTACCACGAGACGGAACATATACTCGTCAAACCAGCGGTCACTCATTATAAGATGGCCGTCGTTTGCACCGGGTCCCCAGCTGTTCTCGACCATCCACTTGCGGGGACGGCCGTTATCATCGAGGTCAACCGCCATCAGCGTCATGGCATGCGACGATGCCGAAGCATGAGTGCGTATGCGGTCGGCCTTATTCATCGGAAAGTCCGTGTCAAAAATATCACCGTAGTTGTAATTGTCGACATCGAGGTATCCACGTTCACGGTCAAGGAACTTGCCCACGTCACATGAGAAATACATCATGGTAGAGTCTTTTATCGACTCGATCGCCATAGCCTTTATCTCTTCCAGAGGAAGGTTTATGTAAGTCCAGTTCTTCCCGTCGTAGACATGGCGGTCATAATCAATCTCGTAGAGCTTGTGGTAGGGACGCGAAGGGTCGTTCATGAGCATCACATAGCCGTCGCGAAGGTTATTGCCCGCCATCTCGCGGTAGAACTCCTGAGGGGTATAAGTTTTGGTGCTTACTACGTCGCCGTTCTTGTTGCGCCGGGTCCACGTGAATTCCGTGGGCGGTTCGCCGAGCGAGAGCGCCAGCATACGGTAAACCGTGCCGAGCATTTCCTCCTTTGCAGCGTCTAATTTGCGGGCATCGGCACCATCTTTCTTCATATCACGGAGTTTCAGACCATACTCACGGAGTTTCAGCGAAATCAGACGGTTGATTTTTGAGGTATTATTGCTCGAATACGTCTCCACCATCACCGACGAAGGCACAATGCCATACTTCATAAGGTTGTCCGACAGACCGGTGAACTGTCCGCCGTCACTCAGAGGATGCGCAAACAGCCAGTCGACCGTCTCATCATCCATAGGCTTGTCGGCTGTATCGATAATTGCCTGCAGGAACAGGTTGCTCTTTTCAAGCTGGTCGAAGAAAAAGTTATAGTTCTGTGACAGTTCCAGCTCTTTGAGGTCCTGCTTCGCCATAATCTGTGAGCGCAGCACGTTGAGGCCTGTGAAGAGCCAGCAGCGGCCCGACTGCTTCTGGTTTGTTATACCGTTGCTCGACACCTTGTGCGAGAACGAGGTGTCGAAATTGCCAAGGTTCTCAGCATTGCGGGCCAGCTTGTCAAGGTCGGCGGCATTGAGGGCGTTACGGATCGCTTTCTGTGCGCCGGTCGGCTGATAGGAGGCCTTGAGGCGCGAAAGCATATCGCTGTCGATACCTCCCTCAGTCCGGGCAAAAGCCGGTGTCGTGACAGCACAGAAGGCTGCCAGCAAAACAGGAAAGAATTTACAGTTCATGATATTGAGGTTTATTTAGACACAATTTCCCACAAAAATACGTAAAATTCCCCCACCGGCCAAATCTTCATGTCTGAGGTAGGAAAATGTGGATTACTGTAAGTCGTGATTCAAAAATTGTCATTATCTTTGCAAAATAGCACCTCATATTAGTTCATCACAGATATGGTATTTTCTTTCCACATCAACAGGTCAAACATTCAAAATTTCACGATAATGAAATACTCTACACTATTGCGCTCATTCATCGCTGCTATCGCACTGTCCGCTACGGTTCAGACGGTGAGCGCACAGTCATTCACCGTTCGTTTAAAAGACGGGGCGACACAATCATACAACACCTGCGACATTGAGCGCATCTCGTTCAGTCCTGACAATTACGATCCGTCGGTGGATGACAAGACCGTCCTCTTTGAGACACCTGCAAACACCTATATCGTCTCGCAGTCCGGTGACTATGCCTTTTATCCTGTCCTTCCTTCCGGCAAGGAGATATCAGGCCTGACAAAAGTCGATTGGATCTGGGCACAGAAGCAGACGGAGACAGACACCGAGCAAAAGCTTGTTGATGATGTCCGGCTTGATGGCGACAAAGTCAGATTCACGGCCACAGGCAATTATGGCAATGTTGCTTTAGCCGGCTTCAACGACGAAGGGACGATTGTCTGGGTATGGCTGCTCTGGATGACCCCGCAGCCCGAAGAACGTGAATTTGACGGTGGAAGCGTGTTCCTCGACCGTCTTATGGGAGCCACAAGCGGCGATGCAGCCGACGGAAAGCGCACATGGGGCGCAGTTGTCTACCAATGGGGACGCCCGGTGCCTATCTTTGGCGGATACGCGGAAGAATATGAGGAAAATGGCGAAACCTTCAACGAGGCACGTAAATGGACTGTCATGAATCCAGAGTACAATCTGGAATGGAAAGTGGAGAAAACCAATGCTACAATCGAGGAGGCAATAGCCGCGCCGACAACTTTCTTTGCAGGGGCAAACGCCAACTGGCTTGCAGAAGCCGATCCCGAGTTATGGGGAGCGGAGAAAACTGACTATGATCCGAGTCCGGCAGGGTATACGATTCCTATGTGGACTGACTGGGGGGAATCATTCTTCGATCATCTGAACATAATTGAAGATGAGTCAGGCGCTTTTTATTCTTATAACGGAGCAGACACCTATTTTCCCCACGGCAATCTCAACCGTCTATATAATACCGGTGAGAACGTTATAGGATATTCAGGATACATGAGTTGGAACAGGGAATATTATCTTGACGATTCAGCAGGTTTTGTTGATGATCCCAACTGTCCGTGGTCTCTTGAACAGCTTCTTCAAATGGGCCTTGTCTCATATGCCCCAAGTCGTATAGATCTTCAATTCCATGACTCAGGATTTACGAAGACGACAAACTCTCCGGCTAATCCTTCATTTGCAATTCCCGTCAGATGTGTTAAAGTAAAGACTTCAGCAGATTAATTTACGCTAATGAAAAATATTACGCACGATCCCTGCCGGGTCGTGCGTAATATTTTTTATTAGTGCTTCTTAAGGTCGAAACGGTAAATGGCCGAGAGCATCACATAGCGGGGCAGGCAGTTGCGCCATGTCTCGGTGCGTCCCTGGGCATTGACCGTAGAGTAGACATGCTTTGCCGATTGCAGGATATCATAGGCCGCAAGCTTGAGCGATAATCCGCTGCCGCCGAACGTCTTCACTGCGGTCGCATTCCACACATATTCGTTGGTGTTCATCTCCTTGTTCTGGTTGCCTCTGCGGAAGTAAGGGTTGAAGTTGGTGTTGAACTCAATCTGTGCGGGCAGCTTAAGCATCACCTGCAGGCGCGGCGAATACTCATAGCTCGTACGGTCGTTGAATCCCTCGCGCTCCGAATGCTGGTTGAGAGCCGTAACCCTCATTCCGGCACCGATGGTCGAGCCGTTCTTGAAGCGATAGTTGAACATCGCCGACGGCGTTACCGTGGTGGAGAATACCGAACTGCGCTGCGGCGCAGCGTCGACAGCCACATAGTCGGCCGAATTGGTGCCGCTCAGGGCGAGGAAAGACTGCATGGACAAGCGGTCGTTGAACTCGATATGGTATTGGCCGTTCACTGAGGCATTCCAGTTGCCCGAAATGTTTTCGGGGCGCGTCACCGTGACACCTGTCGACGGGTTGTATGTCTCTGCCATGGCCACGGCGTTGGTTTTCACACTCCAGTCGGCATAAACGTAGAGCGTCTTTCTCCGGCGGCCTCTCCCGAAGCGGCCGAAATTGAAATATACCATGTGTTCAAGTGAATTGAGGAGGCCGTCAGGGTTTCCGAGCACAATATTCATGGGATCGTTCGTGTCGCGGTTATCGACGAGATAACGAAAATCCGGAGCCTCATGCCAGATGCTGTAGCTCAGACTCAGCTGAAGGGTGCGCAATTTGTTCTGCGAGTTCCAGAACAGTAACAGGTTGGGCATAAGCCAGTCGTTGTTGCGCTTGAGGTGCTGCTCGGTGATTCCGGGTTTTTCGAAATCGTAGTGCTCTATATAGTGCCGGTAGCTCGTCGAGAGCATAAACCCGTAGTTCGGATTGAGGCTGGAGTCGCCGGGGGCCGTCTGCATCGACTGCCAGTTTATGGAGGCCGTCACCCTGGGCGAGCTGTTGCTGTGGCGCGTGTAGGGTGAATTTGCCAGGTCGGCGATGAGATAATCGGGCCTGCTGACCGACGGCGGAGTCAGCGGCGACGGAAGCCGCTCGGCCGAAAATGCGTCCAGGTCGCTGTTGTTGTAAGTATAGTCGTAGACTCCGCCCAGACTCCATGTGAATTTCTTGGTGCGTGTTTCTCCGAATGTCGTGTAATCCCTTGAATAGTTGGCCGATACCTGAAAGGCACGCTTGCGTGCCACCGATTCGTTATAGTTGTCGCGCTTCACCGGGTCTGATGTGTCGGTCGATGCCGGACCTATTTCCTGATTGTAAAGTCTGCGCTCGTCAAACGTATTGTTCTGCAGGTCGCCTATGGTCGACACTTTCAGTATTCCCTTCCATGTGGCCGGACGGATGGTGGCGTTCACGGTGACACGTCCGTGGAAATCTTCGCCGTCCGATGCCGAGAACTGTTGCAGGCTCGTCAGAAGACTGCGTCTGAAATCGTTGACGGAGCCGTTTCGCCAATTGAATACGGAGTCGATAGCCTCGCCACGGAAACTCTCGGTCACCTCCTTGTTGAAAGTAGCGGTCAGGTCTTCGCTGCGTTTTTTGTTGCGGCTCCATTCGACCAGCGGTTGGATTGAGAAGCTCACCGCTTTAGTGCGGAAACGCAGACGGTGGCTGGTGTTGAGCATGAAGCTTTTGTTTTTGGCCAGCATCTCCCCCCGGCGGAAGAGGTCGCCGGTGTTGTAGAAGCGGGTGGCCGATGTCAGCTCGTGTTCGTGAATGGTGTTTTGGCTGACCACCACGTTGCCGCTCAGCTCTGTCTCCTCGCCGTTCTTATAACTGTAGTCAATTCCCCCCATGCTGACTTTCTTTATGCCGTTTTCACTTGTCCGCTCCCACCACTGGCCCTGGTCACCGGCCTGCGAGGTGTTGCCCACATTGTTGAAATTGCCGAAAGCGGACACACGCAGTTTTTCGGTGTAACCCATGCCGAACAAACGGCCCATATAGCGGTTGTCGGTACCGTAGCCGGCCTCTATGTTGGCCAGACTCCCCTTGAGATACTCCTTCTTAAGCTGCACGTCCATCACCAGGTTCATGTCACCCTCCAGCTTGTCGGCATTTGCGTCGCTGTGGGTCAGATAGGCATCGTCGTCGGCCTTGTCATATACCTTGATATCTTTCACCGTGTAAGCCGGAAGGTTCTGGAGCGCCACTTTGGGGTCGCCCTGAAAGAAGTCCTTACCATTGATGAGCAGCTCGTTCATCTTGCGGCCGTTCACCTCAATCACGCCGTCCTGCGATATCGTGGCGCCCGGCAGCTGGCGCACAAGAGCGTCGAGCATCGACCCCTTGGCCATCTGGAACGCCGCCGCGTTAAACACCATCGTGTCACCCCTCATCACCATCTTGATGCGGGTGCCGGTCACCGTCACCTCCTCGAGATTGCGATACCGGTCCTTGTCGAGAGTGATGGTGCGCAGATATTTGGTGTTCTCGCTCACCGAGCCTATGCGGAAAGTGGTCTCGTAAGGCGAATAACCATCTTTGTACACGCTCAGACGGTAGTTTCCTATGCCTGAATTTACAAGAGCGCGCAGCTGATTCCCCTTCAGTTTGTTGGTCCCCTCTATGCCTGTCAGGAGCTTGAAGTCGACTTTCACCGTGTCATCCTTAAAGATTTCGACCTCGCATGAGTCAACCGCATCCCAGTCTCGGTCATAGATATAACCTGACAGCATGAATTTCTTGATGTCGGCGGATGCAGACAGGATGATGCCAAGCATCAGCATAGCGGCAATGACCACCCTTGTAAATCTGTGCATAAATGTGATTTATTTAGTTTATTTGCGCAAAAATAGCCAAACTCTAAACAATACGCAAATTATTGCCGACAATGTTCCCGAAAATTAGGGAATTGAGTCAGGATCTCCATAATACCTTATAATGTTTTCAAGAGATATGTTATTGTCA
>CAZAZA010000020.1:0-39283 GCA_964489495.1 uncultured Bacteroides sp. | reverse complement strand
TAGGATTGCTCCTACGTCAGTTTAGCAAACTGGTGGTTTCAGCCACTCACCCACCCCTCCTTGTGCGGACGGTTTGTGCCGTTTTGCGTGTGCAAAGTTACGACATTTGTTCCAACCCTCCAAATTTTCACGGACTTTTTTGCAAAATTTTCTCTTCATTTCTTTTTTCTCAATAATTTAGAGTAATTTTGAATCATGAAAAGTTCTGATGACAAACCACGCAAAAGGACCACGGGCAAAAAGAAACCCCGCAAGAAGCAAAAAACCGGATGGATTTACAATCATCCCATCGGTATACTATGTTTCTGCCTTGTAGTCATCGCTATCGTCGCCTTCTGGTCCCTTTTCGGTTTCAGCGGTTATAACGGGCCGGAAAAATGGATTTACGTTCCGCCCAAAGCAACACGCTCCGACCTACGCGATTCGCTCACGAGCAACCTTGGGTTGATTGCCGGAAACAGAACCTACATACTATGGCGTTTACAAAAAGGTGAGATTGACAGAGCAAGGGGTATGTACATGGTAAACCCGGGCGAACGGGCTTTGACCCTGAGCCGACGTTTGCGTTACGGACGTCAGACCCCGATACGGTTCACATTCAACAACGCACGAACTGTCCGTGCCGTGGCCGAGAAAGTATCCGCACGTCTTGAGCTTTCGGCAGATGACTTCCTTGCCGGATGCGACTCTGTACTACCGGCTGCCGGATTTACACGTGAACAATATCCTGCCGCATTCCTCCCCGACACTTACGAAGCTTATATCACCGATTCCGGCACCAAAATCGTTGAAATGCTCCTCAGCTACCGAAACAGATTCTGGAACGAATCACGCATAAACAAGGCAAAAGCTCTCGGAATAACACCGGTTGAAGCTGCCACAATAGCGTCGATAGTCGAAGAAGAATCGGGTAAACGCGACGAGCGTCCGGTCATAGCACGTCTGTATCTTAACAGAATTCACCGTGGCATACGCCTTCAGGCGGACCCGACTGTCAAATTCGCCACCGGAAACTTCGCCCTGCGCCGCATTACAGGCGAACATTTGCGCACTGACTCGCCATATAACACATACCGCCGCGACGGGCTTCCCCCCGGACCAATACGCGTGGCGGCGTCCGAAACAATCGACGGAGTGCTTGACGCTCCCAAACATGACTATATATATATGTGCGCCAAAGAAGACTTCTCCGGTTACCATAACTTTGCGACCGACTACGCCACCCACATGGCAAATGCCAGACGCTACCAGAACGAATTAAACCGACGTGGAATAAAATAAACAAACAATATGGCACAACACGTAACACCTCCCGGAAACAACGGATTCACTATAACAGAAGACCTGACGCAGGACTGGATTCAGCTCGACACTTTCGCATCGGAAATAGAAGCATCCATAATCAAGGGTGCTCTTGAAAACGAAAGGATACCGACAATGATGACCAACCAGACTTTTTCAAGGGTATATCCTATTGGCTTTAACTCATTAGGAGGTGTCAGCCTGTGGGTGCCTTCCGATATGTCGGAAAAGGCACTTGAAGTGCTTCGCCGTAACCGCGACCTCAACGACTGAACCAATACAAGTAGAGATATTATGAGCGTAAACATACTCGGCATCGAGTCGTCTTGCGACGACACCTCGGCCGCCGTTATTTCGGACGGCATTCTGCGTTCGAGCGTCATAGCCAGTCAGAAAGTTCATGAATCATACGGAGGCGTTGTGCCCGAACTCGCCTCTCGGGCACACCAGCAAAACATCGTACCCGTAGTCGATACAGCTTTGCGTGAAGCAGGTATCGAAGCATCCGATCTCACAGCTATCGCATTCACCCGTGGCCCGGGGCTTCTCGGGTCGCTGCTTGTGGGCACTTCCTTTGCCAAAGGAATGGCTCTCGGGCTCGACATACCATTAGTCGATGTCAACCATCTTCACGGACACGTTCTCTCGCATTTCATCAAAACTGACGAATCAACCGTTACGCCTGAGTTTCCGTTTCTATGTCTGTTGATTTCGGGAGGAAACTCACAAATCATTTTAGTGAAGGATTTCTACGACATGGAAATACTCGGCAAAACCATTGACGACGCGGCGGGAGAGGCTTTCGACAAATGTGCAAAAGTAATGGGACTGCCCTATCCGGGCGGCCCGCACATCGACCGGCTTGCGGCAATCGGCAACTCATCGCGCTTTAAGTTTGCCAAGCCGCACATTCCCGGGCTCGACTACAGTTTCAGCGGTCTCAAGACCTCGTTTCTTTACACTATTCGTGACGCTAAGGTTGACGATCCGGAGTTTGTGAAAAACAATATGGCAGACCTCGCGGCATCACTCCAGCGTACGATAATCGAAATACTTCTCGACAAGCTCGATAAGGCAGTCCGCCAGACAAATGTAAAGACAGTCGCAATCGGCGGCGGCGTGTCGGCCAACTCAGGCATACGCGCCGCAATCGCCGACTATTGCAGCCGAAGAGGACTTAAAGCCTTCATTCCCGAACGACGTTTCACCACCGACAACGCAGCCATGGTGGCAATTGCCGGCTATCATAAATATCTCAAAGGAGACTTCTGCAGCCTTGACAGTGTGCCTTATGCACGCGTAGGAGTCTGACCTTAACTTTACGACACAATGAAAGCCATAACCGTAATTATAGGTGACGAGATACTGCTTGGGCAAGTCACCGACACCAATTCAGGGCTTATAGCACGCAGCATAGCCCCGTTAGGTTGGGAATTGCTGCGTACAGTCACAGTGGGCGATGACCGCGAAGCCATACGTCGGGCCATCACCGAATCATTGCAGGATGCCGACCTCGTCCTGACCACCGGAGGTCTCGGCCCGACCAAAGATGATATAACCAAAGGAGTCCTGGCAGAACTAACCGACGGCAAGCCTGTGCTTCACCCTGAATCTCTCGATAATCTTCTGAGAATAATGTCGGCACGAGGTCTCGAAGCCAATGAACTAACCAGAAACCAGGCCGTAGTTCCCGACAGCTGCACCCCAATTGTCAACCGATGCGGGACAGCGCCAATCATGTGGTTCGACCTCAACGGCAAATGCCTGATAGCGATGCCGGGAGTGCCTTTCGAAACAAAATCCGCATTAGAAAACGACATTGTCAGCCGACTTGCTTCCAGACTACCTCATGCGGCAGCGGCTGTGCGCCGCGTGTTGCTACTCACAGGAAGGTCGGAATCATCAGTTGCCGAACAGATAGCCGAATGGGAAGACGCGCTCCCCCAAGGCTTCCACATTGCCTACCTCCCCAACTCCGGATACCTCCGACTGAGGCTTGACGGACACGGAGATGACGAGAAAGTGCTGAACAAAAAGGCCGATCATCTGGCATCGCAGTTGGCCGATATGCTTGGTAACGACGTGTGGCTTACACGCGACCTCACCCCCGCCGAAGCATTACTGGAGACATTGCTCATCCGGCATCTGACCATATCGACAGCTGAAAGCTGCACCGGCGGACGTGTCGCCGCCGCCTTGACCTCAATAGCCGGCAGCTCCGAGGCTGTAATGGGAGGCATCGTATCGTACAGCAACCAGGCTAAAACCGAACTTCTCGGCGTTGAGACTTCGACACTCGAAAAATACGGCGCGGTAAGCGAACCTACAGTACGACAGATGGCCGCCGGCTCACGGAAGGCTTTTTCAACCGATCTGGCTATCGCCACAAGCGGCATAGCCGGTCCGGGTGGTGGCACAGCTCAGAAGCCCGTAGGCACCGTATGCATAGGCATATCATTCCTCGATCAAGAGCGTCAGTTTACCGTTCATCTTCCGGGAGACCGCGGGCGCGTCACCGAAAGGGCTGTGAACACGGCCCTTATCGAAGCCCTGAGGATGGTCAATCACCTTTCTTAACCATTATTGAGGAAATATGGGGTATTATTGATGGCTGTTTTTTTGTAATTTTGTAGTTTGAATAATCAGAATATCGTAAATGGAGCAGACTAAAGGCAAGTCAAAGACCAAACGAAACATAATCATCACCCTTTGGGCACTGTTTGGTATCATGATCGGGTGCATCGCACTGTTTTTTTTCATGGTATACAACGGTGTCATAGGCTACATGCCCGATATTGAGCAGCTAAAAAATCCTCAGGACAAATTCGCCTCCGTACTTTACTCGTCCGACGGGCAAGAACTCGGGCGATATTTCCGCAATACGGGCAACCGCGTTTATGCAGACTTTGACGAAATCTCGCAGCATGTTGTCGACGCACTTATTGCCACAGAGGACTCGCGCTTCGAGGACCACAGCGGAATAGATGCAAGAGCCCTCACACGTGTGGCTTTCAAAACCCTACTGTTAGGACAAAAAAATGCCGGCGGAGGCTCAACGATCACCCAGCAGCTGGCAAAGCAGCTCTATTCGCCTGAATCAGACGGACTGTTCAGCAGAGCCATGCAGAAGCCCATCGAGTGGATGATAGCCGTGAAGCTCGAACGGTTTTATTCAAAAGAAGAAATTATCAAAATGTATCTCAACCAGTTCGATTTTCTCTATAACGCTGTCGGCATAAAGTCGGCCGCACACGTGTATTTCGGCAAAAAACCGTCAGAACTAAACATCGAGGAAGCCGCGACTCTCATCGGAATGGTGAAGAACCCTTCGTACTACAACCCGATTCGAAAAAACGAACGTACTCGCCAACGCCGTAACGTGGTGCTTGAGCAAATGTACAAAAACGACAAAATCACCAAACAGCAGCTCGATTCGCTCCAGCAACTGCCTCTTACACTGAATTTCCACCGTGTTGACCATAAAGACGGCCCTGCACCATATTTCCGCGAAGAAGTGCGCCGAATGCTACGTGCCCAAAAGCCCTCACCTTCAGATTATCCCTCATGGGATCGCCAGCGCTATGTCGATGACTCAATAGCATGGGAAAACAACCCGCTCTATGGTTGGATTGAAAAAAATCCCAAACCAGACGGGACAAAATATGACATCTATAACGACGGGCTGCGCATCTACACAACAATTGACTCGCGCATGCAGCAGTATGCCGAAGAAGCCGTCAAGGAACATCTCGGAGGTTCTCTCCAGCCCTCTTTCTTTCGCGAAAAACGCAACACGCCGGGAGCACCTTATTCGACCAACCGTACCGAAATTTCGCAAATCCGCGTCAATCATCTCATCCGAAACTCCATGCGCCAGACCGACCGGTTCCGCAACATGCGCAAGGCCGGGTTCTCGACCGATGAAATCCTCAAAGAGTTCAACACTCCACGCGAAATGAAGGTCTTCTCTTACAACGGAATGATCGACACGGTCATGACGCCGCTTGACTCGATGCTTTACCAAAAGCATTTTCTCCGCACCGGCTTTATGGCAATGGACCCGAAAACAGGCCATGTGAAAGCATACGTGGGAGGTCCTGATTTTTCCAATTTCCAATACGACATGGTATCGACAGGACGCCGGCAGATTGGATCGACTGTAAAACCTTTCCTCTACACTTATGCGATGGAGGAAGGTTTCACACCTTGCGACCAACTCCTCAACGCCCAACCCGTCATTACCGATGCCAACGGCAAGCTCTGGGCCCCCCGTAACTCCGGATCGGCGCGTGTCGGCGAAATGGTTGACCTACGCTGGGCTCTCACCAACTCCAATAACTGGATTTCAGCACGGCTCATAAGCCAGCTCTCACCGGAGGAACTTGTCAGAACCATGCACAACTTCGGTATAACCAACCACCTCGACCCCGTTATGTCGTTATGTCTCGGTCCGGCCGACGTTTCAGTCAAAGAAATGGTGACAGCCTATACTGCCTTTGCCAATAACGGCATGCGCGTCGACCCCGTATATGTCACCGCTATTGCAGACGCAAACGGCAATATCATATCTGAATTTACCGGCCGTCACACTGAAGTGATTTCCGAGACAGCCTATTGGCGCATACTTTCTATGCTGCTGAATGTGGTCGACGGGGGTACCGGCAACCGTATTCGCCGTCCGCCGTACAACATAACGGCCCAGACCGGAGGCAAAACCGGAACGACCAACTTCAACGCCGACGGATGGTTTATGGGATTCACGCCACAACTCGTTGCCGGCACCTGGGTTGGCGGGGAGGAACGCTTTATCCATTTCAACGGCATGGCGCTCGGCCAAGGAGCAAGTATGGCTCTTCCGATATATGGCAAGTTCATGAAAAAAGTATATAACGACCCGTCACTTCCCTACAGTCAGGACGCCCAGTTCCAATTCCCCGCCGACATCAACCTTTGCGACAAGGGTTTCCTCGGCACATATGAGGAGATTGACAGCGACAACAATGCAGAAGAGGCGTCTGTCGAAGGAGTGTTTGACTGAAAAAGAATAAACCCATGTTCATAACCGATTCACTGACATCATTCGGGCAGTACTGCCTGTTTATGAAAAAAGTTTTCTCAATCCCTGACCGCTGGAAATTTTTCTTCAGCCGCACGGTGTTTGAGATTTCAAAACTTGGAGTAGACTCCATTCCGCTCGTCATTGTCATATCGATATTCATTGGCGCCGTCATCACCATTCAGATGCAGCTCAATATCAACTCGCCGCTGATCCCTGCCTATTCCACAGGACTGGCGACCCGCGAGATTATATTGCTCGAGTTTTCGAACTCTATCCTAAGCCTCATACTTGCCGGCAAGGTAGGCTCGAACATAGCGTCGGAAATTGGCACTATGCGTGTTACCGAGCAAATCGATGCCCTCGACATCATGGGCGTGAATTCAGCTAACTTCCTTGTCCTCCCCAAAGTTGTGGCATTTATCTTCTTTATGCCTGTGCTTGTGGCGTTCTGTATCCTGACATCATTTCTCGGAGGCTATGCCATGGCCTACTTCACCGACATAATCAGCGTGTCGAAATTCACCTACGGTATGCAGGCGTTTTTTCAGGAATGGTATGTGTGGTACGGATTTATAAAGTCTCTCTTTTTCGCTTATATAATCAGCACTGTTGCGTCATACTACGGCTATTATGTCAAAGGTGGCGCACTCGAAGTCGGTAAAGCCAGTACTAACGCCGTGGTTGCCAGCAGCATCCTCATTCTTCTCGCCGACGTTATTCTCACAAAACTCCTGCTCCAATGATCGAGGTCAAAAACATTACAAAGTCATTCGACGGCAAGACCATCCTTCACGATGTGTCGGCTACATTCTATACCGGTAAAACCAACCTGATTATCGGACAGAGCGGTTCGGGCAAGACAGTGCTCGTGAAATCGATAGTAGGCCTCGTTCACCCTGAGGAGGGAGAGATATTATTTGACGGACGCGACCTGCTTAAGATGAATCAGCAGCAGGTCAAGGACCTCCGAAAAGAAATCGGAATGCTTTTTCAGGGTTCCGCCCTGTTCGACTCCGAGACTGTTCTCGGCAACGTCATGTTCCCTTTACAGATGTTCACTGACATGTCGCCTGCCGAGGTTCGCGAACGTGCTCAGTTCTGTCTTGAGCGTGTCAACCTGCGAGGGGCCGACAACAAATATCCGTCAGAAATTTCCGGCGGCATGCAGAAGCGTGTGGCCATAGCGCGCGCAATAGCGCTTAACCCCAAATATCTTTTCTGTGACGAGCCGAACTCCGGTCTCGACCCCCGTACTTCAATTGTGATAGACGAGCTTCTTAGCGACATCACCCACGAATACGGAATCACAACCATCATAAACACACACGACATGAATTCTGTGCTGG
The DNA here is from genome assembly GCA_964489495.1 of uncultured Bacteroides sp. Lineage (GTDB taxonomy): Bacteria > Bacteroidota > Bacteroidia > Bacteroidales > Muribaculaceae > Paramuribaculum. The sequence goes on along the minus strand of CAZAZA010000020.1, from coordinate 31,576 downwards.
GAATAGGCGAGAACATCATATTCATCAACAAAGGATACCGCGAATGGGTCGGGGACAAAGAAGAGATTTACCGTACCACCAACGAAGCACTCAACGATTTCGTATTTGCCACCGACCTGTTCCAAAAAGTCAGAGACTACGTGCTGCATAACGCCCACCGCTGATTATTTATATTTATATCATACTTACATACTATTCAACATCATGAAACTACTGAACATCGCGTCGACAGCCGCTCTGCTCTTGGGCGCCGTCAACACACAGGCCCAGTCGGCTGACGACGCACGTTATGCATCGTTCCCGTCCTACGATGGAAACGACCTTGGCGTAACTGTAACCAACAATGCCACTAATTTCAGGTTATGGTCTCCCGAAGCTTCGGCTGTGCGTCTGTTTATCTACCCCACCGACCGCAATTCAGCCGCTACCGACACCATAGAAATGTCAAAAGCCGAAAATGGCACTTGGACAGCCTCTCTCCCTGGAAAACTTTATGGCAAATTCTACACCTTCAGCATTCTTCATAACGGCAAATGGCTTGGAGAGACTCCGGGTGTCTGGGCCAAGGCCGTGGGAACAAACGGCGAACGTGCTGCAATCATCGATTTCAGTGTCACCAATCCGGAAGGATGGGAATCTGACCGTGGTCCCGTCACGCCGCACATAAACGATGCCGTAATCTATGAGATGCACCACCGCGATTTCTCAATGCATCCGTCATCAGGCATTGTAAATAAGGGTAAATTCATCGCAATGAAAGAACACGGCACCATCAGTCCCGACTCTTTGGCGACCGGTATCGACCACTTGCGCGAACTCGGCGTCACCCACGTGCACATACTCCCTTCCTATGACTACAACAGCGTTGACGAGACACAGCTTCCGTCAAATCAGTATAACTGGGGGTATGACCCGCTTAACTACAACTCTCCCGAAGGATCTTATTCTACCAACCCTGCCGAACCATCAGTCCGCGTCAAGGAAATGAAAGAAATGATAAAATCGCTTCATGACGCAGGCATAGGTGTAGTGATGGACGTTGTTTACAACCACACCGCCCAGAACGATGATTCAAACTTCTCGCTCACTGCTCCGGGATACTATTACCGTCACAGACCCGACGGTTCGTACAGCGACGCATCGGCTTGCGGAAACGAAACCGCCTCCGAACGCGAACAGATGCGAAATTTCATAGTCAATTCAACTAAGTACTGGGCCGAGGAATACCATATCGACGGATTCCGTTTCGACCTTATGGCCATTCACGATACCGCCACAATGAATCTCGTGGCCAAGACGCTCAAAAGCATACGTCCCGACATATTTGTCTACGGAGAAGGCTGGACCGCCGGTGACTCACCCCTGCCCGTCGCCCAACGCGCCTTGAAGGAAAACGTGTCGGCAATGCCCCAGATTGCAGTGTTCAGCGACGACATACGCGATGCCATAAAGGGACATTACTCAAAGGCTGATGACCGTGGCTTCGCCACAGGCAAGCCCGGACTCGAAGAAACCGTCAAAATAGGAATCGTCGGCTCTACAGCACATCCTCAGGTTGACTATTCCAAGGGTGCCAACTCCAAGTTTGCGTACGCGTCCTCCCCGACGCAGATCATCAACTACGTTTCATGTCATGACGACCTGACTCTGACCGACAAACTTGCCGCATCAATGCCGGGTTCGACTGTAGACGACCGTCTGAGAGCCGCCAAGCTTGCACAGACCATAGTGTTCACTTCACAGGGTACACCTTTCATCTTTGCAGGCGAGGAAATATTCCGCGATAAAAAAGGTGTCCATAACAGCTACAAATCACCGGATTCGATAAACGCAATCGACTGGAGGCAAAAAAAGGAATATGCCGACCAGTTCCGCTATTATCAGGAGCTCATCAAACTGCGCAAGGCTCATCCTGCCTTCCGCATGACCACTGCCGACGAAATAGCCCGTAACATCGTTTTTGACAAAGTGACCGAACCTAACCTCATCAGCTACTCCATACGTAACAACGCCAACGGCGATCCATGGCGCGAAATTAAGCTTATATTCAATGGCTCTGACCAGCCCCGTTACGTCAAAGTACCAAAAGCCGAATGGACGGTCATCGCGCAGGACTCGGCCATCAATGCCGAAGGACTCGGCGTGTCGAAAGGCGGCCGTATGATGGTGGCGCCGTACTCAGCTTTGATACTCGCACGCGAGAAATAATCACAACCAACTAACAATCAGTAGCTCAGCCGGGATATAACGAATCTACGTCCCGGCTGAACTATATAATTTAACCTCTTTTAACCCAGCAATATTCACGTTTTTTAATTGTATTCAAGTAATTTTGTACTTATTTATCGACGTGAGACAAATGAACCGCTCCCTCATAAATGCCCTCTGCGGTATAGGCTTAACTGCTGCAATCACAGCATGCTCATCTGAGAATGTCAATGTGCACCTCGGAGCCGGCCGCATCACTCCCCGTCTGACAATCGATCCGGAAGTCGTAGTGGCCGAGGATGTCAATCATATGATAGCTATAGATACCGTACCGGGAATATCCGATCTCAAGCTTACTTTGTGCGACGACAGCAGCGGACAGTCATACACGTGGGAATCATCGTCAGATTTTCCATCAAACAACCTCTACCGTACCGGCCAATACACCTTATCGGCATATTGGGGCGACATACTGAGCGAAGGCTTCAACTCTCCCTTTTTCTATGGCGAGACAAGATTCAACGTAACTGAGTCGGGGGAAGCTGTAGTCGACATCAAATGCACATTATACAACACGATGATCGATGCCTCGATGACACCGGAAGTCACAGGATATTTCAAGGAATTTGCGCTTTTAATCCATCCGGAGAACGGCGGCTATATCAGGTATTCCTCCGACGAGACGCGCCCCATATTCATGCGTCCGGGCAATGTCAGCCTGTCGGTGCATGCCCTCACATATGACGGACATGAGACATACTTCCATGCCGCCGACATAAGCGACGCTCTCAGCGGCCACTATTATCACGTGACTGTCGATCTTATCGACACTGATTCCTCAGTGCCGTCTCTGCTGTTCTCATTCAGTGAGAAAATCGAGACTGACGACATACTGGTTCCGCTTACCGAAGCCTTACTTGAAGGGTCTGGCCCAATCGTGGAACATTCGGGATTTGTACCCGGAGAGACAATACATATTCCTGAAGGCTCAAAGCCGGACGAACCATTGACAATCACCGTGCGCTCCTCATCGTTGGAAGCGGTAACCGCAACTTTCCAATCAATGGATATGATAGCGGCAGGATTGCCCTCTGAAGTTAACCTATTGAAGCTGACTCCTGAAGAAAACAACCTACTTCAGAGTTACGGACTCAGATATGAGACCACTGACAGCAGCATGACAATTGACTTCACCGATGTGGTGCCATATATCAGGCGCCGTGCCGACAACAGCGAAGTCACATTCACTGTCACTGCTACAGACCGTTCAGGTCGTATGTCATCTCCGATATCGTTTAGCGTCATACCTGACAACGTGCCGATAAATATAGTAGAGATTACACCGATTACGGCCGGTGTCGACAGAGCGCAAATCGTTCTTTCGTCATCTGGGGCAATAATAACCTCTAACATTTCAATTGAGACCCTTGACACCGACGGACGATGGTCGGCTGTCGGGTCTGTACAGTTTTCAACCGACGAAAAAGGACGTTGCACAGCGACCTTTGATGTCGGCAGCGGTTCCACCGATGATGTCAGTGTAAGAATTCTGTACTGCCAATCGACATGTGCCGAGATAACCATTCCCCGCGTGTCGCCACGCTACGATATAGCGGTTGACGCATATGCGCTGAAAGCCGACATCAAAATCATACCCTTCGAAGCCGAAATGCTCAATTATATAGTAGAGAACGCTCTGGTGTACGTAAACGGCTCTACGGCCACCATACTCAACCGCAACCCGGAGGAAGGGATCATTACAATAAGCGGCCTTGAGGCCTCATCATCCTATGAAGTATCTCTTTCAGTAATGCGACATCCCGAAGTCCCTGATTTCTCACCCATAGTGCATGTCATCACTGAAAGAGCAGCATCACTGCGTAACGGAGACTTTGAAGATACAGGCGACGGTCCAAAATATAAAGACATGCCTTGTGGAGGACGTTTTTCACAAAGCTACGTGGAGATATACAACCGCCAGAACCTGTTTTCATTCGACATGATGGTGCCTAAAGACTGGGCCAACACAAACTCCAAGACATTCAACAAACGTGCCTCCAACCATAACACATGGTATATGCAGCCTTCGTGCTGTACGGTCACTGATGCCTCAAGCGGCGCTTATGCCGTGAAACTGTCGACCGTGGGATGGGATCCGGATGGCGAACCTATACCCGACTACCTTCAGCATTCACAACCTTTTGTCGATTACAGCCGCAATATCCCAAAAATCAAATACAAGGCTGCAGGCAAGCTGTTTCTCGGCAGGTATGACTTCGACATATCCAACCTTACAGAAACGTACACCGAAGGCATTAGCGTCAGCTCTAGGCCGTCGGCTCTGAACGGTTTTTACAAATACGTACCCGGCGAGGATATGCCCGGCGACAGAGGGCTCGCGCTTATCGAGGTATTCGGAATCATTGATGGAAAAGAAACTGTGATAGCCGGCGCTAAAACGCTACTCGACCCGGCTACAAGCTACACTGCATTCAGCGTCCCATTGCAATACAGTCATTTCGGAGTGAAAGCCACACGCATAAACATAATGATGGCATCGTCATACAACATAGGCACGATTGAATATGAGACCCGGACACTTGTCACCACCGACTACCTTCGTGAAGGTTGTTCGAGGGCAAGCACCCTATGGGTCGACAATCTGTCGTTGTCGTATTAGCATAATCAAAATTTCCAATCATCACAGAATATGAATAAGTTTAAATATACCCTCGGCCTTTTGATGGCTCTTGCCGTTGCCGCGCCGGAGGTCTCGTCGCAAGAGACCTTCAAGCGAGGTCTCGAACAAGTGTCGTTCATCCCCAAAGGCCAATGGTTGACCGGTATCAGTGTCAATTATGCACATAGTTCGCAGGACAACTACCAGTTCCTTATAATCGAGGACGTGTCAGGCGACGCATATTCATTCAAAGTCAGCCCTATGCTGCAGTACTGTTTCAAGGACAACCTCACGGCTGGCGGCAAATTTGCCTATGAACGCACTCAGACGACAATCGACCGGGCGTCGGTGAAAATCGACTCCGAAACCACCTATGACACCAACAACTTCCTGCTGCAGAGCGACAATTACTACGGAGCGGCAGTATTTCGAAACTATATATCACTTGGCTCGAGCATGCGTTTCGCCTTCTTCAACCAGGTGCAGCTCGAAATAGGGGGCGGGCGGTCAAAACTGCTCAACGGAGAGGGCGACGACCTCACCGGTACTTTCCAGAAACAGTATTCTGTCAACGTAGGCCTGACACCGGGAATGATGATGTTTCTCAACAACTATTCGGCAATCGAGGTCAACGTAGGAGTTCTCGGCTTTGAGTATAACCATACAAAAGCCACCACCGACCATGTATATGTAGCGACCACAAACCGCAAAAAGGCCAATTTTAAAGTCAACCTGTTTTCGATCTCCTTCGGAGTGGCATTTTATCTATAAAGATTATGAAAATTATTCTGCGCACACTGATACTGGTCGTCCTTCTGGCTGCATCGGCTACGGCCCAATCACAATCAAGAAAAAGAATACTCCCCAACGTAGCGGCCGACTCCCTGCGGATTCGCGAACTTATGAATGAACGCGTGATAGCCGGTGACGACACAATCGGAATCATACTTCCCCAGCATAATTATGGCAGATATGACCGCGGACTCTACAACTTCCTCTTCATCCCGAAAGGCCAATGGGCTTTCGGACTGACAGCATCATACGGTTCGTTCGACTCGAAGGACGTGGAGATACTGAATGCTCTGACCGACTTCGATTTCAACGGCAAGAAATATGCAATCAGGCCTACTGTCAGCTACTTCATACGCCACAATCAGTCGATAGGTATCAAGCTTGATTACACAAAGGGCGATGCCACGCTCGGGAGTCTCGGAGTAGACATTGATGACGATCTAAACTTCTCGCTCCACGACATAGGATACACTTCACAGATGTACAACATAGGCATATTCTACCGCAATTATGTCGGACTTGGAACCGAAAAACGTTTTGCCATATTCAACGAAGTGGACCTCTCGTTCGGAAGCGGGACAAGCCGTTTCCAACGATATTATAGCGGCGACCTGCGCGACACACGCACCAATACCACTAAGGTATCACTCAATTTTAGCCCCGGATTGTGCGTGTTTCTGACCGACAATCTGTCATTTAATGTATCGTTCGGTGTCTTCGGCATACATATGACCAACGAAAAACAAACGACAAACGACTCCGAGGAGGGCTCGCGCTTCTCCAGCGGCGCCAATTTCCGTTTCAATCTGTTCAACATTAATTTAGGAATCGGTGTACACATATAAGAAAATATACGTCGGCGTGGCCGCTGCCGCTACTGCCGTATTAATGTCGTCCTGCATCAATGATGACGGCATACCATATCCAAATACAAAGCCAAACTTCTCAACATTTATTGTTGAAAATCAAGATAGAGGCGCACAAATAGACACCATCAACCGTATTCTCACGGTGTTTCTGAATGAGGCAGCAGACATCAACGGAGTAGTAGTGAAATCTTTCTCGCTGTCACCCGACAAGGCTTGCCTTGTCGATCCTTCCGTGCTGAGTCGCCCTCTCGACCTTAGCGACACGCTTACAATAGAACTGAAAGTATACAGGGAATATGCATGGCGGCTTATCGCTCGCCAGACAATAACACGCAGCTTCACAGTCGAAGGACAGATCGGGGCTTCAGTAATCGACCCCGATACACATACCGTCACAGCTGTCATACCGGATGACCAGCCACTGAATGCGGTAAAAGTAACTTCAATCAAGCTCGGTGGCGCTACGGCTACAATGGAACCCGACCTGCTTGGGCAGACGGTTGACTTCACAAGTCCCGTCAAAGTAAACGTGACGGAGTTCGGCAAAACGACGCCTTGGACTATAAGTATATCTCAGACCGAATTAAGTGTCTCGCTACATTCGGTCGATGCATGGACCGGTGTTATCTGGGCTCAGGCTAATGCAAAAGCAGACAGCGACATCAAATTCGAGTACCGGGAAGCCGGAACTATGCAGTGGATCCCTGTGCCGACTGATGAAATCTCGGCCAGTGGCGCCATCTACACCGCACGCATCAACGGTGTCAGACCTCAAACCGAATATGATGTGAGAGCCCTGAACGGTGAAGAAGCGACAGCCCCACGCTCTGTAACAACAGGGCAGGCTGTACAGCTCCCCAACACCCGATTTACCGACTGGTGGAAAGACGGAGCCGTCTGGGATCCATGGGCCGAGGGCGACGAGTCATTCTGGGATACAGGCAACAAAGGCGCAGCTACTCTCGGGCAAAGCAATGTCACTCCGACTGACTCTCCAGAGGGCGGATACCAGGGTGCTACTCTCGAAACCAAATTCGTCGGCATCTCGATTCTCGGAAAACTCGCCGCCGGCAGTATCTATGCCGGACGTTTCGTCAAAGTCGACGGCACCAATGGTATTCTCGCCTTCGGACGTCCTTACACACAGCGACCGACTGCAGTGAAAGCACGCATAAAATATGACAATGTACCCATCGATTACACGACATCAGGTTTCGAAAGCCTGAAAGGACAGCCCGACACCTGCATTGTGTGGTGCGCCCTTTGGGACGGAGCTGAACCCTACGAGATTCGCACCAACCCCAAAACACGCCATCTCTTCGACCGGGAAGATCCTAACGTGATTGCCTACGGGGAATTTTGCAGCGGCAAGCCGATTGAAAATTTCACAGAAATAACCATACCGCTCGAATACAATGCCACAGACCGCGTGCCTACAATGATAATGCTTGTTTCGGCCGCTTCAAAATACGGCGATTATTTCACCGGAGGCAACGGTACAAAAATGTGGCTCAGCGATTATGAGCTTCTTTATGAATACTGATCTTAAAGTTCCCCGATATGATGAGATTTACAGTATTGATTACGATTGCCGCAACCATTGTCTCGGCCTTGGCACAGCCAAAGGTTGTCGACAAACCTGCTTATTTCCTCTCCAACACGTCCACGGTGAAGGTTGAAAGAGTAGAATTGACCGACACCTCCACCCGCGTCACATTCGCCGCACGCTTCAGGCCTCGTTATTGGATACGCATTGCCCCCGGGACATCCCTTCAGGCCGACGGCAAGAGTTATGCGACTATAGGTTCTGACGGAATAATACTCGGTGAAAAGCACTGGATGCCAGATACGGGGCGGGACACATTCACCGTGTCGTTCGAACCGATGCCGCGCGACATTGAACACTTCAATTTGATAGAAGGCACTTCAAACAACGATTTTCGCATCTACGGTATTGACATTAACGGAGCCCTAATCTCTAAGGCTGTTCCGAACGAAGTTACTGCCGAAATGAAACGACTCGATCTGGGAAAACCAATACCATCACCCATATTTGAACGAAAGCCTGTCACAGTCAATGTTCGTGCCGCCAACTGGCATAAAGATTATCCGTCGAAAATGGGCGTGGCTACGTCTCAGAGTTCAAAAGGTTTCCCAATTGAGCTCGACTCAAACGGATGCGCACATTTTACATTCGATGCCAATTTCACAAACTTGATAATGCTCTATTTCGTAGATGATCCGTATACTCATAAGCAAGCCATTGTGAACCCCGGCGACACGGTCAATATTATTTTTGACGCTGTCGGTGGGTCACGGAATGACAGAGAAAACAGTCAATCTTTGTGGGAAGACGGTATATGGGCCGATTACAACAACATGTCTCAAACCGACACAATAGCTTCGGCTCTCATAGAGCAATACATTATTCCGGCTTTCGATTACACTCTCGATGCGACACAGCTAACCGAACGAATGATCGATTCGCTGGCATCCGCGAAAAAACATATCCAAAGCTTGAATCTGCCGCAGATGTACCGGCAATATCTGGTAACGGCTCTCGAAACCGAACTTTATTCAATGCCATTCGCTGCCCGCTATTACATTTCGAGAAGCTATCTGAGAAGTCATCCCGACGAAAGAGATATGCCGTCAGACTCATTACGTGCTGTCTTCGGTCCGGAGCAGTTCGCGCTAATATCATCGGCCATCAATTTCGACGATCCGGCATTTTTTGTAGTCAGTCGGTGTAATCCCGGTTTTTATAAGACGATGTACTCGCCATATTCCCGTCAAGGCAGTCTTAGCGACGAAATCCATCGGTATTCCAGCACACTTGCCAAAGCATCCGACCTTACTCTTACCGATGCAGATATCGACTCATTGCGTATGACCCGTTTCGGCTATCTCGCAGATCACTGCATCGAGACACGTGACAGCATAAAGCGTGAAATCGATGCGCTTCCTAAGACAGAGTTACAAAAAAACCCCGATGTGACACCGGACAAGATAATCGAGTCGATTGTGTCAAGTCATCCCGGCAAAGTGGTTGTAATCGATCTCTGGAATACATGGTGCGGCCCATGCCGTGCGGCCATGGAGCGAATCAAACCGATCAAGGCCGAATTTGCCGACAAAGACGTTGTATGGATCTACGTGGCCGACAATTCTTCGACACTGAGCGAATACTATAAGATGATCCACGAGATACACGGAGATCATTACCTGCTCAACGAACAACAGATTCAGGGAGTACGTGCCAAATATAATGTTGACGGAATACCCTTTTACATCGTTGCTGACCGTAACGGCCAGATAAAAACAAACCCAGCCTTCAGAAATTTTGATAATCTGAAGGCTGAGGTACAAAAAGCTTTAGGCAACTGAAAAAGTTCTAAGCCCCTTTCTCGGACCGGGTAGACCCTCTGGGTTACTCGGTCTGAGCTGCTTTAAGGTCAATGCGAACAAGCTCCATAAGCAGTGTGCCATTGGCATCACGGAGGTCCGCTTCATTTGTCGAGCCGTTGACTGACTGTGCGGTCGACACTTGCGAAAGAGCATCAAGGAATTTCTGTTCCAACTCAATATTGGGGCACATCATCCTTGTCGTGCCCATGTTTGTAAACCGTATGGAATGCTGCACATCGGGATTGCACGATAATTCGCCGTTAAGGATATTGCATCCTGTATTGCCATGGATACGTTTTTCAGGAATATCTATCACCATCTGTACGCCTGCATCTTCGGGAAGCACCTGATCGCCTATACGGCGAACTTTCCATGCGCCGTTCAGCCATGACAAATCACTTCGTCGAAGCACCATCGACTGCTTTTTATCGCCATTGTACAGATAAAGCAGATAATCCTGCCCTATCTTTTCGATCTTGTATGAATTAAGGCTTTCAAGCAGCATCGAAACCCCGATTTCATACGGTGCATCAGGACAGAATTTCATCGTTGACATATACTCGGAGGCCTTTTTCATAGAGCCGCCCGCAGTTACCGCAACAGTGCCGTTTATCACATTGCACCCGTTATACGCATAGAATTTTGCCAAGTAAGGATTGGTAGCCACCGTGTCGAACACTACATATGGCCGCTCCTCACCCTTGACTGCATCGCCATTTACATTCATGGCAGTCCATTCACTGTATAACACTTTGGGGATTTCACGGGTATCCAATTTGCCTTTTTGAGGATTTTCTTTCGTAACCATATCGTTATCAGTCGGTGTACTGGTCTTCTTCAAAAGGCCGCACCCTGTCAGCAGCACTGAAGCCGCAACAATCGGAACCAATAGTCTTTTCGATCTCATAAATAGTAAGCTTTTCTTATAATAAAAAACTGTAGTCCTAAATTGTTTACAAATTTACAAAAAAAAATCCGAAGAGAGCCGGACAGACACATGAAGCCATATAATTTTCACAATGTTTCAACGTTATAAAGTAGTGAAAACCGAACAAATAATGACCATTGCACGCTATATACTCTTAATTTTATTGTCACTTGCAAGCTTTGCGGCATACGGAGTGTCGTCAGTTGAGTTACAGGGCAAAGTGACCGATCCAGAATCAAAACCCGTTGAGTTTGTCACCGTCCGCATAGCCGGAACTGCTATAGGCACAACCACCAACCTCGACGGTAATTATCGGATTTCTGCCCCGGCAACCGACACTGTAACGGTCGTTTTTACCTGTCTCGGCTTCCGTGAGGAAAAGCGGCAGCTCATCAATCCGTCAGGTTCGATTACGATAAACATTCGCTTGCAGCCGAGCTCGCGCGAGCTTGGCGAAGTTGAAGTGACAGAAATACGTAAACAGACAGGCTCGATGCAGACCATCGACCGAAACAGCTACCGCAATGCCGCCGATGCCACCGGAGGCAGCATCGAATCTATGCTGACAACGCTTGGAGGAGTCAACTCTTCAAACGAAATGTCATCACAATATTCTGTACGAGGAGGCACGTATGACGAGAACTCCGTATACATCAACGGCGTGGAGGTCTACCGTCCACAACTTGTATCAAGTGGCCAGCAAGAAGGCCTAAGCGTAATTAATCCCGATATGGTAGGAGCAATCGGTTTTTCGACCGGAGGTTTCACCGCAGCTTACGGCGACAAGATGTCGTCAGCTCTTGACATAACATATCGCGAGCCGGAATCACTCGAAGGAGCTTTCTCTATAGGGCTTATGGGCGGGTCTGCTTCCTTCGGACAATCTTCACGAAAGTTCTCGCAGCTTCACGGCGTGCGCTACAAGCGCAACAGCTCTCTGCTCGGCTCACTTGAGACCAAAGGTGAATATGATCCAAACTTTTTTGATTATCAGACAAATCTCGTATATAAGATTTCTCCGAAATGGAAAGTTAATTTTCTTGGCAATATCGCCATAAACAATTATAAATTCACCCCGACCACACGTACTACCAATTTCGGCACATCAACTGATGCAAAGCAATTCAAAGTATATTTCGACGGTCATGAAAAAGACAAGTTTGAAACTTACTTCGGAGCGTTGTCTCTCACACACAAACCCTCAAAGGCAAGTGAATATACCATATTGACTTCCGGCTTCCTTACAAACGAACTTGTCACATATGACATAACCGGAGAATATTGGCTTGACCAAGCCGGAACTTCAGGCGGTATAGGTGGCGAACTTGGTGTAGGCCGTTATCACGAACATGCGCGTAACCGTTTCAAAGCCTCCGTATTCGACATTTTGCTACGAGGATCCAACGGCATTGGCGGACATACTATAAGCTATGGTCTTGGATTCCGTCATCAGACCATACTTGACCGATCGAGCGAATGGGAAAAGCGCGATTCTGCAGGATTCTCACTGCCGGCTGATCCCGGAGCTCTCAAAGTCATCTACAACCTGCGCTCGCACAACGATTTGAAATCATCGCATTTCTCGGCATTCGCCATGGACAGCTGGCGTATCAGCACTTCAGCCGGATACCTGACGGCCAATGCCGGTTTACGCATGAGCTATTGGTCCTTTAACCGTGAATTTCTTTTAAGCCCGCGCATCAACCTGGGTTTTGTGCCGGAGCACGACCCGCGCTGGGCGTTCCGCTTTGCGACTGGCCTCTATTACCAGACTCCGTTCTACAAGGAGTTTCGCCAGCCTGTCGAAGACAATGACGGCAACCAGGTGGTAGTGCTTAATGACAGCATCAAATCGCAAAGGAGTTTCCATATCATCGGCGGAACCGACTTCACATTCCGCGCAATGAACCGTCCGTTCAAGCTTTCGGCCGAAGTCTACTATAAGGCCCTCAGTAATCTGATACCATATGAAATCGATAATCTGAAACTCGTTTACTCCGGACGTAACGAAACGTCAGGATTCACTACCGGTATAGATATGAAACTCTTCGGGCAGTTTGTTCCCGGTTCAGATTCATGGATAAGTTTTTCGTTAATGAAGACTCAGGAGACTCTTCATGGCAAAAAAGTACCTCGCCCGACCGACCAACGCTACAGTTTGGCCATGTTTTTCACTGACTATTTCCCTAAATTCCCTAAATTGAAGTTCAATCTTCGAGGTATATTTTCCGACGGACTTCCTACAACTGCGCCGCGAGGCAGCCGCGACAAAGGCTATTTCCGCACACCGGCTTACAAACGAGTCGACATAGGGCTTGCTTACGGGCTTGTCACACCTGAAAGTTCCGACAATCCCCGTTCAGGATTTCTCAGCCATTTCAAAAGCATCTGGCTGTCAGCAGACATATTCAATCTTTTTGACATATCCAATGTGAGCAGTTATTATTGGGTGACTGATGTCAACAACATCCAATACGCTGTGCCCAACTACCTCACACGACGTCAGATCAACTTTAAACTATCGGTAGAGTTTTAGGCCGCCCCCATATGCGGGTTGTAAAGCTAATTGTTTATCTAATTCTTTGGACATTCGGCAAATAATGATTAGCTTTGCAAAACCAAAAATCAGTATCATCGCAATCAATCATTTAATCTGACATATGAATTTAAAGACCGCTGGCGCAATTGCCATTCCGGCTGTGGGTGCAGCCGCAGCTGCAGGATGGTCTTTCGCTGCCTCTTCCTGCCAGTCGGCTAAAGCCGACAACCAGTCAAAACAGCCTTACAACATCGTCTACATCATGACCGATGACCACACTGCACAGATGATGAGCTGTTATGACAAACGTAACATCGAAACTCCGAATCTCGACCGTATAGCTGCTGACGGAGTGCGTTTCACCAACAGTTTTGTTGCCAATTCTCTTTCGGGTCCTTCGCGTGCATGTATGCTGACCGGAAAACACAGTCATGCCAACGGATTCACCGACAACACCACTTGCGTATTCGACGGCTCCCAGCCTACATTTCCGAAATATCTCCAGGAAGCCGGGTACCAGACTGCTATTTTCGGCAAATGGCATCTCGAAAGTCTGCCGACAGGTTTCGACCGCTGGGAAATTGTGCCCGGACAAGGTGACTATTACAACCCGCGTTTCATACATGAAAACAACGATACTATCGCCGAGCACGGTTATCTGACAAACATCATAACCGACAAAAGTCTGAACTGGCTTGAAAACGAACGTGACAAATCAAAACCTTTCTGCCTCCTCATACATCACAAGGCCATACACCGCGACTGGCTGGCCGATACATGTGACCTGGAAAGTTACGAAGATGTAAACTTCCCTCTTCCCGAAAACTTTTTCGATGACTATGCCGGCCGTCAGGCTGCCGAGGCCGCCGAGATGCGTATTTCCGACCCGAATGTGATGGATCCTATCTATGATCTCAAAATGCTTCGCGACGGCGAGAACACACGACTACGCGAACTATATCTGGAATATATCGGACGGATGGACTCGGCACAGCGCAAACGCTGGGATGAGTTCTACACACCTATAATCGAACAATATTACAGTTCAAACCTTAAGGGCAATGAACTGGCTGAGTGGAAATTCCAGCGTTATATGCGCGACTATGCCAAGGTAGTGAAAAGTCTCGACCGCAATGTTGGGCGAGTGCTCGACTATCTTAAGGAACATAACCTGCTCGACAACACCCTCGTTGTCTATACGTCGGATCAAGGGTTCTATATGGGCGAGCACGGCTGGTTTGACAAACGTTTCATGTACGAGGAATCTTTCAGGACACCGCTGATTATGCATCTACCGAAGGGTTTGGACAAACGCGGCGACATACCGCAAATGGTACAGAATATCGACTACGCGCCGACATTCCTCGAACTTGCGGGTGTTGAAGTTCCTGCCGACATCCAGGGCGTGTCGCTACTACCGCTTCTCAAAGGCGAAAATCCAGAAAACTGGCGCGATGCCCTATATTATCACTTTCACGAATATCCGGCCGAGCACATGGTAAAACGTCACTATGGCGTGAGCGATAATCGTTACAAACTCATCCACTTCTATAACGACATCGACCAATGGGAACTCTACGACCTCGCTGCCGACCCGCACGAGATGAACAATCTTTACGGTAAAGCCGGTTATGAAGAGGTCACCCGTACCATGATGGATAAGTTGGCTAAACTTCAGGAACAGTACAACGATTCAATACGCTTCACACATCCGCTATCGGTATTAAAAAAGCAATAACATGACCCAAACAACTGTATTCAACATTCAAAAACCTGTATTTGCGGCCGTTACAGCCGGCATACTTACATTCGGAGCTATTGCCTCATCATGCAGCAAGACCGCCGCAACAGAGGAATATTATATAAAGGAAGTAGTATTCCCGGCCAATGCCGCCATCGAGCAAAAAATCGACATGGCCTCCCGACTCGTGCCTACAGACAAACAGATGGAATGGCAGCGTCTTGGCCTGACAGCGTTTCTTCATTTCGGTGTCAACACATTCACCGATCGAGAATGGGGAGACGGCACTGAAGATGAAGCTATCTTCAACCCAACCAAGCTCGACACCGACCAATGGGTGAAAACCCTTAAAGATGCAGGCTTCAGGATGGTAATCCTGACCGCCAAGCACCACGACGGATTCTGTCTGTGGCCGACAGCCACTACCGGCCATTCTGTAAAAAATTCCCCATGGCTCGACGGTCAGGGCGACGTAGTGCGTATGCTCAGCGAATCATGCAGGAAATACGGTATGAAACTCGGACTCTACCTGTCGCCTTGGGATCGTAACGCTGAATGTTATGGTGATTCGCCCAAATACAACGATATGTTTGTGGCACAGCTCACCGAACTTCTCTCTAACTACGGAAAGGTAGACGAAGTTTGGTTTGACGGTGCATGTGGCGAAGGCCCTAACGGCAAAAAACAGGAATACGACTGGGCAAGATTCAAAGAAACCATCGAACGCCTCCAGCCTGAAGCTGTAATGGCCATTATGGGTGACGACGTAAGATGGGTTGGAAACGAAGGCGGCAAGGGACGCGAAACCGAATGGAGCGCCACTGCTATTATGCCCGGTATCCTGCCCGGTTCTAAAGCTCATAACGATTCTATCGGCGTGAACGACATGTCGAAGGACCTCGGCAGCCGTGACCTTCTTGCCAAAACCGACCGTCTGTTCTGGTGGCCGTCGGAAGTCGACGTGTCAATACGTCCGGGATGGTTCTATCATGAAACCGAAGAACCTCGTTCGTTGCACTCTCTCGCGACAATCTATCTTGAGTCAGTCGGACGCAACTCCGTGCTGTTACTCAATATACCGCCTGATCGCGAAGGCCTTATCAACGAGAAGGATGTTAAACGACTTGGTGAATTCCGCCAATGGATCGACAGCAATTTCGCCGACAATCTTGCAGCCGAAACCGGATCACTCCGTATCGGACTTAAGCCCGGAAGCATCGTTAACACTGTCGAGCTTGCTGAGGATATAACCCGTGGACAGCGTGTCGAAGAATTCACAGTCAGCGCTCTCACACCTGACGGATGGAAACAAGTTGCTGAAGGCACAACTATCGGATACAAACGACTACTGACATTCAATGACGTGTCAGCTGACAGTATTGCTGTAGATATTACCTCGTACCGTGGCAAATCACATAACGCATCGGTTACGGGAGCTTATCGCATCGCAATGCCTAAAGGGGAAGCTTACACACCGTCAGACATTGTGAAAATCGATATGTCGAAAGTGACAACAACAGGCTATTATCCGGTCGCAGACATGTTCGACGGCAATGAAACCACTGTTGCTTCCGCCACTCAAGGCACACCGTTGGTAATCGACCTCGGCAGCAATCAGACTGTAGCAGCATTCTCCTATCTGCCACCTCAGGATTCTTCCAACGGTTCGATTACCAATTACGAAGTTTATATCGCAACTTCGCCAGATTCATGGCTAAAAATGGATGTTTCCGGTGAATTCAGCAACATCGTAAATAATCCTATCGAACAATACGTACGATTCGGTAATCCGGTTAATACTCGTTATCTGAAACTCATTCCAATCGAACTCGCCGTAGGCTCTGATTCCGGCAAAGTTCGCGTGGCCGAATTCAATGTATTTAAGCCGGCTTCTGAAAAAGCAAATTAATAATTGATTATGAAGCATTTCAGCATACTTTTACTTGGAACGGCGGCACTATTCGCAAGCTGCTCGCAACAAAAGGCTGAACAGGCCGATACTGACTACACGCAATATGTCAATCCATTTGTAGGCGGAGCAGCCACCGGGCACACGTTTCCGGGAGCCACCACGCCCTTCGGTATGGTGCAGACAAGCCCGGTCACCGGAGCTGTAGGATGGCAATACTGTTCAGAATATGTTTACAGCGATTCGCTGATATGGGGATTCACCCAGACTCATCTCAACGGGACTGGCTGTATGGATCTCGGCGACATACTTGTAATGCCGCTGACCGGCAACCGTGTTCGTCAATGGAATGAATACCGAAGCACCTTCGACAAACAGTCTGAAACGGCATCTCCGGGATACTATGCGGTCAATTTAACCGGCGCCGGGGTCAAAGCCGAGCTTACTGCCACACCGCACGTTGCCTTGCACAGATATACATTCAACCAAGCCGACTCAGCGTCAGTACTCATCGACCTGCAACACGGACCTGCGTGGAACGAGAATCAATATCATTCGCAGGTAAAAGCATGCGAGGTGTCATGGGAAAACGATTCGACACTCACCGGACATGTCACAAACAGCGTATGGGTTAATCAGGACTATTTCTTTGTTCTGACATTCAACCGTCCCGTGACAGATGTAACAGAACTGTCTATGAGCGAAACCGAAAAGGGCAAACGCATCATAGCGACCTTCGACATGCAACCCGGCGAAGAGCTTATGGCCAAAATTGCATTGTCGACAACCGGTATTGACGGTGCTAAGAAAAACCTCGCCACCGAGCTGGCATCATGGGATTTCGAGGGCACTCGTGAGGGAGCGAAAAAGGAATGGAACAACTACCTGAGCCGAATCGAAGTGTCGGGAAGCGAAGACCAGAAGAAGAATTTCTACACCGGTTTCTACCATGCATTGATTCAACCCAACATGATATCCGATGTCGACGGAATGTACCGCAATGCGGCCGATTCGGTTGTAAAGGCTTCGGGCAACGGATTCTACTCCACTTTCTCGCTTTGGGACACTTACCGTGCCGCCCATCCGTTCTATACGATTGCTGTTCCGGAACGCGTCGACGGATTTGTAAACTCTCTCATAGATCAAGCCGAAGTGCAGGGCTATCTTCCGATATGGGCTTTGTGGGGCAAAGAGAACCATTGCATGATCGGAAACCATGGCGTATCGGTCATTGCCGAAGCTTATCGCAAGGGATTTAAGGGGTTTGATCCCGAACGCGCTTTCGCGGCTATAAAGCAGACCCAGACTGTGTCGCATCCGCTTAAGTCTAATTGGGATAACTATATGAGATACGGTTATTTCCCAACCGACCTGACGGAGGCCGAGTCAGTGTCTTCAACTCTCGAATCGGTATATGACGACTATGCGGCCGCAGATATGGCACATCGCATGGGAAAGAACGAGGATGCCGAGTATTTCACAAAGCGTTCACAGTTCTACAAAAACCTGTTTGACAAACAGACAGGCTTCATGCGTCCGCGACTTGCCGACGGCTCTTGGAAATCGCCGTTCAATCCATCCGATGTAGCCCATGCGGAAAGCACCGGAGGTGACTATACCGAAGGAAACGCGTGGCAGTACACCTGGCATGTCCAGCACGATGTTCCCGGACTGATCGAACTGTTCGGCGGCAATCAGCCATTCCTTGCAAAACTCGACTCTGTGTTCACCACCGAACTTGTCACCTCGCAGGCCGATGTCACAGGTCTTATCGGCCAGTACTCTCACGGCAACGAACCGAGCCATCATGTGACGTATCTTTATGCCCTTGCCGGACGTCCTGAACGCACTCAGGAGCTTATACGCGAAATATTTGACACACAGTACAGGCCTACTCCCGACGGACTAAGCGGCAACGACGACTGCGGTCAGATGTCGGCATGGTTTATGTTCTCTGCTATGGGCTTCTACCCTGTCGATCCGGTCAGCGGCAATTATGTGTTCGGAGCACCGCAGATACCGGGATTCGTACTCCATCTCCCAGACGGAAAAACATTCACCATTACAGCCCGCGACTTGTCGAAAGAAAACAAATATGTCAGGAGCATAACACTTAATGGCAAGCCTTACGATAAGCCTTATATATCTCACGAAGACATAATGGCCGGCGGCGAACTGGTTTATCAAATGTCACCAATCCCAGCCGAACCGACAAAGTAATATCTCAAAAAAATCTGAGACAACGCCGGGCGCTCACAATTAACGTGACACGCCCGGTGTTGTTTTTTCTTTGGACGCAAGCCCGGTGAGCCAAAAGAGCGCTATTGCGCTTATCATGGCGAACGGTGCGCCAAGCAAAGCAGGAGAGGCATAACCGAAGCCATGATTTATCACAAGACCTCCGACAACAGCCGACACAGCATTCGACACATTGAATGCAATCTGAATGCCGGCCCCGCCAAGCATCTCTCCTCCTTTGGCATATCCCACTATAAGATACTGAAGCGGGCCACCTATACCAAACAGCCCAGCAGTAGCCACAAATGTAAACGGTAATACCGCCCATTTTATTGATGCCGTAAAATAAATCGACGGCATCACAACAATCAGGCATGCCGCAATCCATGCGCAAACCCGAGCCGCACCGAACCGGTCGGCAAGTTTTCCGGCCAAGGCATTTCCAACAACCATTCCGAGTCCGGCCACCATCATTATCCACGACATATCTGCTGTTCTGAATCCTGCATCATTGGTCATCACCGGATCAATATAACTCAAAAAACAATACACGCTGCCCTGTCCAAAAAACACTCCGATATAAATCAGCCATGGAGCAAGATGACGTAAAAATTTGAACTGTCCGTTGAATCCGGTGTCGGGAAGCGGCTCAAGGCGCGGCAACCATAAACGTATGAGAAGCAAACCGGCAAGAGCACATGCCGCTATCAGAACAAACGAAAATCGCCAATTGAGCAAATTGCTTATAAATGTAGCCAGTGGCACTCCCACAAGGTTGGCCACTGTCATACCGCCCACCATCACGGCAACGGCAGCAGCCCCCTGCCCGGGTGCTGCCAACCGGGCACAGACAATGGCTCCGGCTCCGAAAAAAGCGCCATGCGGCAACCCTGAAACAAATCGAGATATGAGGAGCAGGATGTAGTTTGTTGAAAAAGCGGCCGCCGCGTTGCCGATTGCGATAGTGGCCACGAGAAGCAAGAGGAGTTTTCGCAAAGGCATCTTATGCAAAAGTATCAACATTGGCGCTCCTACGGCAACTCCGGCTGAATAAGCCGAGATAAAATGACCGGCTTTCACTATGTTTACATCCAGTCCGCGTGCAACATCTCCCAGAATACCCATCATTCCAAATTCGGTTATTCCGAGCGCAAAAGTGACGACAGCAAGAGCTATCAGACTTTTTTTCATATATTTCCTAAAATGCTAAATACTAAGTTCGATAACCTCAGCCGTCGATTCCGATACAGGGAAAGATGAACCGGCACGCATTCCTACGACCCACAGGATCTCGGAATTCCGGGTAAGCACCCACACATTTCGCTTTGCGGCAATCGAAAGCCGGGCATCGCTCAACAAGTCACTCACAAGTCGAGTGCCCTTCATACCAAACGGACGAAACCGGTCGCCGGTTCGCCAGGGGCGCAGATTCCACTCCGGATTACCTTCGAGAACAGACGCATCGAAATAAGCCCGGCGAGGATCGCGATGTGGTGCAAAATCCTCTGGGCGCATGCGGGTCATTGTTATCGAAGGCTTTACTGCGCAATCGTCAGCAACCGGCAAAAGCCTGCCACGGTCGAGGGCTAACTGGCCGAAACGCCTGCCCGACTCAGCCGCTGAAGCTATAATCTGCTCGGTTTGTGACATATTGATTCCATAAGGTGCAAGGATCTCGTACAAAAGTATACGTGCTGTATCACCTTCCGCAATTATTTCGGAAAGCGCTATTGATCCGTCGGACGCAACAAACCTCTTTCGGTAATTGTCAAGCATATGTTCGTAAAGCTGCCTTGCATCGTCAAGACGTGATATCGTATCGTTCAACCGTTCGACGGCATCAGCCCTGACAAGCCTCGCGGATGGCAACACATGGTGTCGAACCCTGTTACGCTGATAGTCGTCAGTAAGATTGGAACTGTCTGTAACGTATCCCATATCTGTTTCCCTCAGGTATTTTTCTATCGCCTCTCGTCCGACACACAGCAACGGGCGCACTACATAATCACGGCGAGGACGCATCGACACCAACCCCCGAAGCCCGGTGCCCCTGAGGGCATTCAGCACAAAAGTCTCTGCCCGGTCATCACTATGATGGGCCACGGCCACGGCCTGAAGGCCAAGATGTGCATACATGGCAGAAAACCACTCGTATCTCAACTCGCGGCAAGCCATCTCGACTGATTCACCGGTACGTTTCATACGTGCGGCCACATCCACATCAGTTGTCAGGCATTTTGCACCAAGCCGCTCGGCACAATCCATCGCGGCACGACAGTCCCGGTCGCTTTCTTCACCGCGAAGATGGAAATTACAATGTAATGCGACGCACTCATAACCGAGTGCGACAAGCACCGTCAGCAGAGCGACTGAATCTGCCCCACCGCTAAGTGCCACTCCCACCGGTCTGTCTTTTGTCAGAAGCCCGTGATGCCGAATAAAGGCATCTACAGTTTTTTCAAAATCATTCATAACGGAAATCCGTCACACTCAGTCACTGCTTAAATGTCACGCACCGATTGTAGACAAAGTTGGCGAGAGTGTAAATGACCATTCCTAAAAGAGTTGCTATTGCGTATCCCGAGAATGTCAGGCCGACCATCTCCCACTCCATCGTACGCAGCGGAGTTTTATAAGTCAGAAGCCAGGTAGCCAAGAATTGGAGACCATAGCACAGAAGAAATCCGACACCGAACATCACACATTCCCGCAGGAAATGCTTCTGAGACCTGAAAACCCAAAGCTTGTTCCAAACAAACGAATTCACAAATCCGGCCACATATCCCACAGCATTGCTTACCCAAAGGTTGGCGCCAAGAAAACTCTTCATCACATAAATGACTATTAGTGTCAGAAGCGTATTCATCACTCCTACAGCACCATACCTTATGAGCTGACAGAGAGTCTTGTTTTTTAATATCGGGGACGTATTGTTCATTTTACCGATGACTCTTGATAGAAACGACAAAACGATGTTATTCCGCAGTTAAGGCAATCGGGACGCCGGGCCTTGCAGACATACCGTCCGTGAAGTATGAGCCAATGATGTGCCCTCGACAATATATTCTCGGGAAATCCTTTTATCAGCTCGCGCTCAGTCTGAAGGGGATTTTTAGAGCCTTGCGTCAGACCTATTCGCTCACTGACACGGAACACGTGAGTGTCGACAGCCATCGCTGCTTGTCCGAAAGCAACGGCAAGCATCACATTTGCGGTTTTGCGTCCGACACCGGGCAAAGACATGAGGTCGTCAATCCCGGAAGGCACTTCACCGCCATATACTTCAGTAAGCCTGCGGGCCATTCCAAGCAGGTTGCGGGTTTTGTTGTTCGGATATGAAACCGATTTTATAAGTTCAAATACTTCGGACTCAGTTGCTGATGCCAGCGAATGTGCATCAGGGAACGCCTCAAAAAATGCCGGTGTGACCATATTCACACGTTTGTCGGTACACTGAGCCGACAGAATAACCGCCACCAGCAACTGATAGTTGTTGGCAAAATGCAACTCGGTATCAGCCTCCGGCATCTGCGACTGGAACCACTCGGCAACCTTTTGATAACGTTCGCGTCGTGTCATATCCGATCGAAGTTGTCTTTTCAGTGAGCCGATGTGAATTCACGCAGGAAGCGGCGGTCGTTTTCCGAGAAAAGGCGAAGGTCGTTGACGCGGTATTTCAGATTGGTTATACGCTCCACGCCCATGCCGAGTGCGAACCCGCTGTATTCCTTGCTGTCTATGCCGCAAGCCTCAAGCACATTTGGATCGACCATGCCGCAACCGAGTATCTCGACCCATCCTGTGTGTTTGCAGAACGAACAGCCCTTTCCACCGCAAAGGTTGCACGAGATATCCATTTCGGCAGACGGCTCGGTAAATGGGAAATAACTCGGACGAAGGCGTATTTTAGTCGACGGCCCGAACATCTCGCGGGCAAAATAGAGAAGTGTCTGGCGTAGGTCGGCAAACGAGACATGACGGTCGACATACAGAGCTTCGACTTGGTGAAAGAAACAATGGGCACGTGCCGAAATTGCTTCATTTCTGTATACGCGTCCGGGACAAACGATGCGGATCGGCGGTTTGCTGTGCTCCATCGTGCGCGACTGGACCGAGGAAGTGTGTGTGCGAAGCAATACGTCAGGCATACGGTTTATAAAAAATGTGTCCTGCATGTCGCGTGCAGGATGGTCGTCAGCAAAGTTCAGCGACGAGAACACATGCCAGTCATCTTCTATCTCGGGTCCCTCGGCAACCGTAAAGCCAAGCCGTGAAAATATCGACACTATCTCGTTGCGGACAATCGAAAGCGGATGACGTGTTCCCATTGCCACGGGAGCGGCGGAGCGAGTCAGGTCAAGGTCCGGATCGAGGGTGTCTGCCGTCTCCAGAGCATCGCGCAGAGCCGATATACGGTTTTGTGCCAGCTCCTTAAGGGCATTGATAGCCTGCCCCACCTCTCGCTTGCTTTCAGCAGGGACAGAACGGAAGTCATTCATCAGCAATGGTATTTTGCCTTTCTTGCTGAGATACTGTATACGCAACTGCTCGACATCGGCGAGCGAGTCGGCCTTGAGGCCTTCGACCTCTGCGGTAAGTGTCGCTATCTTATCTAACATAGTTGGCTTTTATGTTTTTGGAAGAGCAAAGTTACAAATTATTCCATAAACAACGGCACACGCACCCGAAAAAGATACAGTGCACTCACCTGACTGTCCGGATTCTTCTCAGAATAGAAGCGAGATCGTCGTGATCGCCGCCGAGCCAACGGCTGAACGGGGTCATCAGTTTCACTGTGATATAGCTTACGGCAGCCGCCACAGACAGAGGAAGGAAATATCCGTAACCGTTTCCAACCATCTCCGCTACAAGAAAAATAGCCATAAGCGGGGCATGGATAATGCCTGCAAACGCTCCGGCTGTACCCAGCAGCGCAAACAGGCCGACCGGGAGATGACAGCCGAACAAATTGTTGACGCCAAGAGCGAACACCATGCCACAGAATGCCCCCGCAAATATCGTGGGCGCAAAATCGCCGGCAACACCGCCGCCACTGTTAGTGTTTATTGTAGCCACAACTTTGAGCAGCAAAATGATTCCGCCGAACGCTATCAAGTGCCCGACTCCAATAGCCTCATCCTCCCATATGCTCCCTTGCATAAAGTCGATGTACTGTCCGTTGACCAGCTTCGTCACAACGTCATAACCCTCGCTGAACATAGCCGGGAAAAGAAAAACGATTACTGCAACCACCACGCTGCTGCACAAAGCGCGAAGCCACAAACTGTCAATTTTTTTCAGCCCGCGGTGTATTAATACGGTAAGTTTATTGTAATAAACCGAATAGACACCGCAGAATATGCCTAACGCAGTTACCCAGCCGAGCAGACCGGGATCAAAAAAGGATTTGGGTAAAAACTGCACATCGAATGTGAAGCCGGTCAGCGCATAACAAGTCAGTGCTCCCGTAATGGATGCCACTATCAAGGCCAGCACTGTAAGAGAGTTCATCTTCATTTTCATTACTTCGAGCGTGAAAAGAGCCCCTCCGACCGGAGCCTTGAATATACCGGCTATCCCGGCACCGGCACCGCACCCGATCATCATTCGTATCATATCCGGAGAGACACCGAACAGACGGGCCACGTTGCTTCCGATTGCCGCCCCGACCGTAGCCATAGGGCCTTCAGCCCCGGCCGATCCGCCAAAGCCAAGAGTCAACACGCTTGCAACTATAGGCTCATAACACAACCCGGTACGCAAAGTGTATACCCCCCTGTCGATTGATGCTTTAACTATGATAATACCATGTTCGAGGGAATCTCTCACTACCCATTTCTGATAAGCTACGGTCAAAAGTATCCCGATAACAGGCAATACCAACAGAAACCAGTTCAGTCCGCCGGAACGGACGAAACTGAGAAAGAAACGGGCCAAATGTCCGATTGACCATTTAAACAGCCATGCCGCAACTCCCGAGAGTATGCCTATTATAAATGCAAGCAACATTATAGTCACGCTCTCCGGAACGTTTTTCCGGCACCATTCGGCAATATGCGGCAACGGTCCGGCAACACCCGATTCAATCCCTTTATCACTCATATATCTAAAACACCTTTTACCGTGCTACTGTTCACTACGTAACCGTTGCCGATTGTCGACATAACAAAGAACAGCACCGCGGGATAGCAGATATGCGAGAAAGGATATCCATAGCCCGTGATTGCCATACGCCGGAAACAGTACAGCGTACAAGCCGAAAAACAGCAGCATCGACAACAGCATCGATAACAACATCTCGCGGGTACGCGACTGCCCTATCATAAGTCCGTCATAGCCAAAAGCCAGGAACCCCGCCAAAGGAACTGTCATTGCCCATGGCAAATAATCTGATGCAGCCGACACTACCGTATTGTCAGATGTAAGCAAAGAAAGTATGGCATCCCCGGCCACAAAATAACAAATGCTGAAAATCAGCGCCAAGATGGCACCGGCGGTCAAAATTGCTCTGACTGTGCGTCTCAGCATGGCATGGTCACCCGCTCCGAGAAAACGTCCTGACAAGGCCTCCCCCGCAAAAGCAAAGCCGTCCATGACGTATGAAAACAATGTGAACAGCTGCATAAGCAGCGCGTTGACGGCCAGCATGACCGCACCCTGCATGGCGCCAGCGCGTGTGAACCACAGAGAAACCGCGACCAGGCACAGCGTGCGCATGAATATGTCGCTGTTTACCCTGAAGAATAATCGCAATCCATTGCCGGAAAACACGCCACGCAAGTCAGGACGCACGGGCCTGAACCGAATGATGCATATTATAAGTCCGACAACGGCTGCCAGCCATTGGGCCGACAACGTGCCATAAGCAACGCCTTCTATATCGAGACCGACCCCGAAAACAAGCACAACGCTTACAGCTATGTTGACAACGTCTGTGAAAAGGCTCACATACATGGGGACCTTTGAGTTCTGCATACCCAAAAACCATCCTGTAAGGGCATAAGTCGTCAGTACGGCCGGGGCGCCCCATACCACTATACCGAAATAACGCATGGCATATCCGGCTGTCGAACTGTCTACATCCATGAGCCACAGCACACATCTCGCTGCCGGGCGTTGCAGCACTATGACAACAAGACCCGCACTGACCGCCAATATCAATCCCCTCCAAAGCACCATACTCTGGCCTATATCGTCACGGGCTCCAAATGCCTGAGCGGTAAGCCCGCTCGAACCCATGCGTAAAAAGCCGAACAGCCAATAGAGCATATTGAACATTGACGTCGCCACAGCCAACGATGCAATAAACGCCACACCGCCCCGGTGTCCCGCGATTGAAATATCGCAGATTCCCAGCAGCGGTGTGGTTATGTTAGTGACTATCGCAGGTATGGCGATAGCAAATATCGGTCGGCTTAAGCCTTGCGTGCGCGAAGTGAATCCCAAGCTACGTATATTATAAGAGCGATGTATACGACCAGACCGAGCAACTGGTTAAGGCTCTCGTCCATATTCGGGTTGTATTCAAACTGGGCGAAACGTGTAAGGGCAGCGAACACGCCGAAAAGTGCGCCACCGGCAATCAGGCCCGAAGCTATGAGCGTACCACGGTCACGACGTGCAGCATTAAGCTGCTCGTCACGTGAACGGCTGCCTACAAACCAGGCAAGCGCACCGCCAACAAGCAGCGGCGTATTGAGCGACATCGGGATAAACATGCCCAGGCAGAATGCAAGGGCCGGCACACCGAGGCGGTCGAGAAGTATGGCAAGTATAGCGCCTACTATATAAAGAGTCCAGGGTATTTCACCGCCCATCATTATGGGCTCGATGACTTTGGCCATGGCGTTGGCCTGCGGGGCGACGAGGCCGTTCTCCCCCGAAAAACCGTACACGTCCTTCAGAAGGAGCATCACACCACCGACTGTGGCAGCCGATACGAGGGTTCCAAGGAACTTCCACGACTCTTGTTTGCGCGGGGTAGATCCGAGCCAGTATCCGATCTTCAGGTCGGTCACAAAACCACCGGCCATCGACAACGCCGTACATACGACTCCGCCAATTACCATCGAAGCGACGATGCCTCGGGTTCCTTCAAGTCCGACAGCTACGAATATCGAAGAAGCGACAATAAGAGTCATAAGGGTCATTCCTGACACAGGGTTCGAACCAACTATCGCGATTGCATTTGCAGCCACGGTTGTAAACAGGAACGCTATCAGCACGACTACTACAAATGCCACAAGAGCCTGAGCCAAAGAACCGATTACCCCGAACCAGAAGAACAGGAACGTAGCTACAAGAGCTAAGGCTATATACATGACGATATGCTTCATCGATATGTCAGTCTGCCAACGGATTGTCTGTGATTGCTGTGAGCCGCCCTTAAGCTCGCGGGCTGCAAGTCCGGCTGCGCCGGCGATTATTGGCCACGATTTGATGATGCCGATGACTCCTGCCATCGCAATACCGCCGATACCTACCAGACGGGCGTAATCGCTAAATATCTGTTGTGTAGTCAGCGAAGCTATCTCCGGTGCACCGTAAGTGGCAAGAAGAGGAATTATGATCCACCATACGAAGAACGATCCTGCGCATATTATAAAGGCATATTTTAAACCGATTATATATCCCAGGCCAAGCAGGGCGGCTCCTGTATTGCAACTCAAGACCATGCGGGTCTTTTCGGCAAGAGTCTCGCCCCAGGCCGTAGCTGTAGTGGTTATCGTGCCTGCCCAGAACTGGAATATCTCTACTATGTAGTCATAAAGACCGCCGATTGCTGAGGCTATAACAAGAGTTATGGCCTGACCTTTGTTGGCAGCTTTCTCGCCGCCTTTCGCACCTTGACCGCTGGCAAGCACCTGAGTAGTGGCTGTTGCCTCGGGGAAAGGATACTTGCCGTGCATATCCTTGACAAAGTACTTGCGGAACGGAATAAAGAACAATATGCCCAAAATGCCTCCGAGCAAAGAACTTACAAAGATTTCAAGAAAATTCACCGTAATATCGGGATATTTTTCCTGAAGAATGAACAAGGCGGGCAATGTGAATATCGCTCCGGCCACAATCACACCCGAGCAGGCTCCTATCGACTGGATGATGACATTCTGTCCAAGCGGATTCTTAACTTTTGCAGCCCCGCTGAGGCCCACTGCAATAATAGAAATCGGGATTGCGGCCTCAAAAACCTGACCTACACGAAGGCCGAGATAGGCACAGGCCGCGCTGAATATTACAGCAAGGATCAGCCCCACGGCAACCGAATAAGGGGTTACCTCAGCGTAGTCGTGAGCCGGATGCATCAACGGGCGATAATGCTCGTCAGCTCCGAGTTCCCGGAACGCGTTTTCGGGCATTTCGACGGGATCCGAATCCTCATATATGATCTTCGAGTCGTCGAATGCTTTTTCTTTGGTTGACATATTGTGATAATTTTTGGTGATTTTAAGAATTCATTGTACCGGACGTGACAATATGTCGAAACGGTCGACATATATTTCGGTGACCTGGCGCTTTATGGCGTTGCGGTCTTCCCACGTGCGCGTACGCAGCCGGCCTTCTACATAAATTTTTGTCCCTTTTCGGAGAAACCGTTCGGCAAGTTCGGCGTTTCTGTCCCACATCACCAGTCGATGCCATTCTGTGATTTCAGGAACCTGTGCTCCCGCAGCATTGGTATATGCGGGTTCGTTCGTGGCAAGCCGCAGCTCAGCCACAGGGCGTTGCTGAACATAGCGCAGTTCGGGATCGCCTCCGATATTTCCTACAAGTATGACACGATTGACTGACATTATTTCAAATTATTTTAAATACGGGATGCATTGCCGGACAAAATTACAAATTTTTTTATTAAAGAATGCTTGCAATACCCGAAAAGTTTGTAACTTTGCATCACAAAACCCCAATGCGGCAGTAGCTCAGTTGGTAGAGCATCAGCTTCCCAAGCTGAGGGTCGCGAGTTCGAGCCTCGTTTGCCGCTCCTCCATAAATCAGACAGTTAGTACACCTTAGCTGTCTGAATTTTTATAATCAACAGAAGTATAGCTTATGTTCGCCAATCGCAGAAAATTATTCAATAAAGAGGCTTCGATTAACGCTATTCTCTACATAATACAAACTTTCGGACGTGTGGACCTGCATAAGATTTGCAAAATTTTGTATTATGCAGATCAAAGCCATCTCGCAAAATATGGTCGTCAAATCACGGGCGACACCTATATCTGTATGCCTTTCGGTCCGGTACCTTCCAACATAGAGGACATTTTCAAAGCATTGCGCGGAGAAAGTTTTTTTGCCGACCAGGTGCAGGATTTGAGAAACATTATTGTTTTCGTCAATAAATACATTGTGACATCTTCGGTAAAACCGGACATGGATGAACTTTCTGAAAGCGATGTGGAATGTCTTGACACTGCAATAGAGAAATGCCGTAATTTGGATTTCGCCCAACTTACCAGTATGTCGCACGGATTGGCATGGTCGCTTTCAAAAAACGGCGAAGAAATCGGCTTTGACAATATACTACGCGAAGCAGGAGAAGATGAGGATTACATTGATTATATAAGAGAAAAACGCGAAACACAACTGTCATTCCTGAACTGATGGAACTACCACAATCATTGGGGAACCGCATTATAGAACGTGGCGTGATTCTACATTATAGTGGATTTAAAAATATAGACCACGGCAAATTTTTTGTCGTCCTTGGTGTTTTTGAAAACAGAATTGCCGGTTTTTCTTTCATAAACTCCAATATTAACGAACATATAATAAAAGGTCAGGAGCAACTTGAATTGCAGTATCCTATGCGTCCTTGTGATTACCCCTTTCTTAAACATCTTTCGTTTCTGTGTGCATCTGATATTGAACAATATGAGGTGTTAGAGCTAATCAACAGCTACAATATGGGGAAAGTCAAAGTTATATCGCAAATGAAACCTGAGCATATGCAAGAACTGCTTGATGCATGCCGGGAATCAAGGATAATCCGAAATGTCGACAAGAAACGTTTCTTGTACCCATGAAATAAAATCTTTGCGTAAAAGAAACGGGCAATTATAATATAAAGACAAGCATTGGGCTCTTGTGAAGCAAAACCGTTCACAAGAAAAATAATCATAATTCACAAATGATTATTTTCAATACGCTGTAAATGTATTGATTATTCTATTTCGACTTCCCAAATGCTCACAAAGACACCAATTCTTATGCGACCATAAATCGCGTCAAACTTAAAACTGAATCGCAAAAAATCTGCCTCATTTATTTAGCCACCAAATAATCGAATAACATGTTTCGCCTTCATTATAACATAACTGATTGACAGCATGAAATCGTTGATTCAATATAACTATTCACTCACAATACCAACTTCACCTATTAATATTTCTCCAACCCCTTACACCAATCAAAACAATAGACTGTTCATTTAGTTGTTGGTGTCTTTTTCTACATAAAACGAAAGAATTGCATATCTACGAAAATAGAGTTCGCAATTATTTAGTACTTTTGCATGGTAATAATGAATTCTATGGCCACAGTACATCCATATAAAGGTTACTTAAATACTGATTTTCGCTTCTATGCCAATGGCAATAAGGAAATACCTTACACTATTTTTTACGATAATTCAGAGAACACTGTTCCAGTTTTATCAGGTGTAATAACTCCAAACATCCCACATTCTATTACACTCAAAGCCCCTGGGGAATATAAAGTTGTCTTTGATGATGGTTCATCATCAAATATTATTGTCGAAGACGGTTATAAATTCGGAGGTAGTGCCTTTAAAAATTCATTTATATTTGATGAAACCACATGGTGTTTCATCATAATGAATGATAGAACCTATTTTTATAACAGAGATTCACACGAATCCTATATTGAGACTATATCTCCAGATACAATTAAAATTATATCATCTGATTATATCTTACTTGAGAATAACGGACAAGACGAAAAAACAATCTATTCTTTAATAGACCAAAGGCCAATTCTCAATGTTTCCAATATTGTTTTTTATAATAATGAAGTTGTCATTTGGAAAGAAATTTCTGATGAAAATGTCGATAACCTCAAAATATATTCTTTGCAGGAAAGATGCGTTGTAAAATCAATTATAGTCGATAAATTTATAGTTGACATAGATTCGAATGCAATCATTTACATTACTGATAGTACCTTAAACAGACAAGAGTTATCGCTGCCGCTTAAAGGGAAGCATATATATCAGATTTACGGCAAGTTAACTTCATTAGTTGC
>CAZAZA010000019.1:0-42208 GCA_964489495.1 uncultured Bacteroides sp. | reverse complement strand
CCTACGGATGACGGTTTATATTTGCCAACAATGCGACTTTCGTCATCAATATTGTCGACGTAGGCACCGGCGTTTTTGATGAGGTCTTCAAGTAGTTCCGCGAGTTTTTCCGGGGTAGCAGTGTCAAGTCCCGATGCACAGAGCAGCGGCTCAGTATCACGGCCCTCACCGATGGCGTAGATTTGTGCATTACCGTCGATCAGGGCTTTTAATGTCGATGGATTAACGCCAAATTTAAAACTGTTTGCAAAGGCTATCATACGTCCGTCGTTATCGCGAACTACAAATCCTATACCGCCTGCGCCTCCGTCCATAATCACGTTCTTGCCTGATACATAATAGATATATGGACGTGTCACACGACTTTTGGCTTTGAAATGGACAACTCCTCCAAGATCACCGATCAGTTCAGAAGCCTTTCGCGAATCCCACGGATTGTCGTTACGGTAATATCGGCCGGTTTCTCCGGGACGGTCATCTATGAACAGCGGGGTGATGTTTTTCGGTAAACCCAAAGCCTTAATATCTGCGCGCCAGCGGTCAGCTTCTTCTTGAGTCAGCGAAGTGTAATGGCTGGTGTAATCACCTACCAGATAATTGTCGCATGGAGTGAGAAATCCCCACCCTTCAAAAAACTCGGTGAGGTCTTCGCCTGCCGCAAGACAGGCATAACGTGCGAATTTCAGGCAGTCCTCAGTCTGACGAGTAGGACCGGCCGGGTCGCCCACCGGATGATGAATAAGCGGGTCGCGCCGCAGATACTCGTAAAGCCGCGGAAAGAAGTTGCGGTTATGTCCCAAATAATGGTAATAAAGCCACAGCTGGAAATACATACGCGGACAGCTCCAAAGCGAATTTTGCTGGAATATGCCTCCATTGTTGAAGTTATCGGCAGCGTCGCTAAAATACATGGTTCGTGAAAACCCATTGGTGGTCGAATAAAATGCGATATTTGCAAGCGCATTGTTCGACATCTCGGTCTGGCCAATCATGTTCATCGGACTCTGGTTGTTGTGTCCAAACTCGTGGTGTACAGTCCAGGTGTCGCCATCGATCAGATCCATCAAACCGTCGGGACTGCCTGGCGGGTACATTGTGCGCCAGTGTGTTGCGTTGGGATTAACCACGCCATATCCCTGTATGCCCATGTGACGGTTATTGAAATAGAGGCGTATGTCACTTCGTGCCACAGCGTCACCGGTGTTGTGGCTGTAAAGGCCGTTGCCATATTTGTCGATTTCGCTATCACTCATAGTGCCTATGGCCATACTCTGGGCAGCAAATATACGGTCCCAGGTATCGATAGCACGGATTATATTGCGTTTTGCACCCGGTGCAAGCACTTGCTTGAGTCCGTCGATTGATGCGGCATCGCCTTCATTATAGCCATGACGGTCAAAGAAAAAGCGTATGTGCATGTAGTCGCCGAGTATGTCGTACATAGTGTGGCGGGCGCGCAGGCGATAATACTGCCAGTCATCTTCGGTGTCTATATTTTTATCCCAGTATGAATTTATCACTCCACCTTCGATATGTATTTTTATAGGCGGGAAGTCTGACAGTTTGCGTGAAGATGCGAGTGTATTGCGTTTTGAATCCCCTTTCCAGGTATCAGCTGTGTAGTATATATAACCCATACTGTTGTTGTTCCATACCGGTATGATGTTTAGTCCCTGTTTCAGCAGGTATCCTGCATTCCAGTTAGTGTCGAATCCGTTATGGGCCGTCGTGCTGAAATAGAGTGTGGCTCCCTGCACAGGGGCTTCCTCTACCATTATGTAGAGTGCGTCATAGGCATTACCCATGATGCCTGTGGGGTTGTTCATATTGGTGTAGGCTTGTGTTCCTGTGAGGGCGGTGATTTCCATGCCTCTTGAGAACACGTTGTAGTCGCGCACACGGAAACGCCGTGCATGGTCTGAATCCCATTCTATCGACTCATCGTCTTTGTCGGTTTCCCCCCAGTCGCCGCTACGTGTCTTGTAGACCATCTGCTGCAGTTCTGCCGGCAACGCGTCAATATCGGCCTGCGAGGGATTTGCCTTCAGTTGAGTGCAAGCCTTGTCGGCAAAGATACGTCCGAGTATGGTATTATAGGTATCGGCGGAAGCTACCAGATTATTCAGTTCTTTGGCCTTTCTGGCAGCCTCATCAATTTCTTCGGGTGATATATCCACCTCGTTAATAAGCCATTTCGAGGCATTCGCCGTGGCATCCCAGCACACCACCATCGCTGATGCATCGCAGTGCATGTAGGCGTAGGCCCAAGTGGATGTCTCGGGGCGCAGCACGTATGCCGACTCATTGTCAGTGGCCGATACGAGCAGTCGTGTGGTGTTGATGCGCGTGGCCGAAGTATTCCATTGCGCCGATACGACGTTGGACGAATTGAGGTAGTAGCCGCTGACTACGTTGCGGAAGCAGAACGTACCAGACGAAGTAGTGGCCTCAGCTACCCATAGTTGGTCGTACCTGTCGTCACCGGGCTTGGAACAGGTGACTCCGCCCGACGGGCCGTTTGAAGTAACGGCTGTCTTATACTGGTTATTCACCAGCCTGTAGACTTTTCCGTCCTCGACACCGGCAGCGGTGGCTGTCAATCCGGTGGCGGCCATAAGGGCGGCGAACCGGAATTTCGAGAGTAAGGGATGTTTCATAGTTAAAAAACGAGAGTTGTGTATTTGGCAAAGTTACGCCAAATCAACGTATTTGCCAAAACATCAGACACAAAAATAACCGGGGGGATACGAATATTCCGCTATAGTTTGCGAATCCAGAAGCCTTGATTGGACGTGGCAAGCAGAAGGTCGTCATCGAGTTGCATCACTGTGCCTTTAAGACGAAAGTAATAGCGTATGTTGTCGGTGGCAGAGTCGACCATTACGAAACTCCTTATTTTCTCATTTACATATCTGTCGGAATCGAAACAATAGGATATAGTGCCGAGGACAGGGTTAAATGACACGTAATTTGTCGGTTCGTCTTCTTCAACGTTATTCGACCATATATTCATGTGGTCGTGAAAGTATGCGTCTTTGGCAAGTATTTTGGTGCATGTGCCGTCAATACCGACAACATTGACATCCTGATTGTTTATCTCGATAATGAGTTGGGTGCTGTCGGTACGGATTTTATGTAGTTTACCGTCCTTGACTATCCCTATCGAGTCGTGTATTATAAAATCTTTGATCCTCCCTAAGATGTGTGCCTGGTCGGTGCGCGGTTTCCATTTGATTTTGTGTGGTGTGGTTTCACATTCGTCGGTGTAGAAGATATCCTTGTCTGACATCCAGAATACGCGTCCTCCGTCGGTGTAGGCGCAGCCGAGTATTTTTTTATTGATCTCAGGATGTGTGGAGGAAAGCATTCTGCCATCTGATAAATCGAAAGATGCAGTGTAAGGTTTGCCGCTTTTGCAGGCTGTTCCACGCGCAAATATCAGTCCGAAGCTGACAAGACGGATCTTGTTTCCGGAAAGTTGTATGGAAGTTTTCGAACCCTCGTTTACGGGCAGAGATGTCCGCCATAATGGGACCAGGTCGCGGTTAAAGCAATACAGGCTGTCGGCATCGGCAATAATCAGGGTGTCTCCGGAAACAATCCAATTGCTGTGAGTCCCTGTCCGTTTCATTCCCAAAGCAGACGATTGGAATACTTCGTCTCTTATTTCTTTGTTAAAAGGAAGCTCGATACCTGCGGCTATTTTTTTATGGGAACTGCCTGCATTGAAGGGATGGCTGATTATATCGCCTGTGACGAGGTTTAG
Organism: uncultured Bacteroides sp.; assembly: GCA_964489495.1. Classification (GTDB taxonomy): domain Bacteria; phylum Bacteroidota; class Bacteroidia; order Bacteroidales; family Muribaculaceae; genus Paramuribaculum. The sequence goes on along the minus strand of CAZAZA010000019.1, from coordinate 38,442 downwards.
TCGATATAGGGAATCTCCGATCAGATAGGACATATCACCGTCGTTATATGCGCCGCAACTTATTAAGTGGACTTGGCCTCTTATCTCATTCGTCCATAATTCATCTCCTGTTGAGATTTTGTATCCTGATATTTTGTCAGACGATTTGTTGCATATGACCACGTCGGATGTAGGAAATGAAGAAATCAAGTGATTACCATTTTCCCATACTAAATTGCCGTTGAAATCATAAAATCTGGGTCGGCAATTACCGTTTAGGAAATGTCCGGAATAAGTAAGATATCCTTCACCGGTAACAGACACAAAATGGTCGTTTGATTTGAATCTGCACTTATTTTTCAGTTCTATCGGTTGCGTGTGGTATGAATGAAATCCGTCAGTAAAAACGATAGTAATGAGTTCAGAATTTTTCTGATAAACAATTTCACGAGGAATGCTGTCTGTTGCAACGAAGTCAAACATTATGTCTTGTCCGTCTGCATCCTTGGCCAGGGCGACCTGGGGGTAGTCGTTAACGGGTTGTCGCTGTGCCGACAGCAGAATGCCTGTTAAAACTGAAAATATAGTCAGGATAGTTCTCATTCTTTTGAACGGTGTAGATTGATGAATGGAAAATAAGTGCAATAATAATAAAAAATCCGGTAACAGGCAAAATTTGATGAAAAAACAGCCAGTTTTGACTTTTTATCCCATTGTCTTTTGTGATTTGGTCAAAACTCGGCATATTATATTGGTATTATGATTTTTAATGTGTATTTGTCGTATGAAAGATATGTACTTTTGTTACTACTTTTGGTATGGGAAAGGACAAACACAGCATATAAATGGTAAATATAGATATCTTAAATGTTAAATTATATTAAAATGGCAGCCATATTAGTAGCAATTTATTATATTTGCAAATAATTAAAAAGAAAGAATATGGAAATAGTGTCAGCAAGAGAATTCAGAAAGAATCAGGGTAAATACTTGACAGCTGCAAAATTAGGTCAGTCGGTTGTTCTTCTATCACGTTATGGAAATTTCAAAATAACGCCTGTTACCGGAAATGATGAAATAGTAGAACGGGATCTTCGGGCTTCATATGCCGAAGTAAAAGCACATATTGAAGGAGAAATTAATCTTCCTGAAGCAAAAGACATTGTTTTCTGATGAAGATAATTGCTACCAAAGTCTTCATTAGAAGCGCCAAAGCCATTGCAAAAAAATATAGAAGCTTCAATGCTGATTATCAAAAACTCTTAGATGAATTATCACAAAATCCTTTTACAGGTGTTGATTTAGGTGGTGGTTATCGAAAAGTAAGAATGTCAATTGCTTCGAAGGGAAGAGGTAAATCCGGCGGTTGTCGAGTTATTACTTTAGATTTTATAGAGAGGAATGATTGTATTTATCTCATTTACATTTATGATAAGGCCGACAACGATAACGTAGAGATGTCAGTGATACGTGATCTTGTCAACGATATGGATTTATAAAAATACATTGTATTCTGAAAAAACAGCCCGGAAAAGGCATTTGGTATGCTGATTCCGGGCTGTGGAGTGAGTGGATGTGATGTTATCGCAGCGGAGAGATGCGCAGGCGATAGCTCATCGGGGTGTCGGGTACCCAGTATTTCTGCATGGTGTCAGGACCGCAGCTGGCGTTGCCAAGGCCACGGGTGTAGGCATCGAGATGCAGCACATTGTAGGGCCGTGCTTTAAGCTCCCACTGGTGAGGTGCGTTCATCAGGTCCTCGTCGGTGTAAGGCAGGATGGAGAAGTTTACATCGCCCTCGGTGGTGATGTTCACACCGTTGCCTGAACCGTCGGTGAGAGTGAGCTCGCGAAGTCCCTGGCGGTTGCCGGTGGTCTGCGGTTTGACATAAGGCTCTACCATCGATGCCACCTTGGTTGAATAACGACCGAGCATTGCACCGTCGAGGCGGTCTACGGCATTTTCATAAGGTCCGTATGCATAATAGTTCACTATGTCGAGAGAAGGATTGATTCCGGCAACGAGACCGGCGCGGCGCAGGTCTTTTGCATGCGGGGTGAAGTCGACATCCATATCAACCGTTCCGTCGGGCATAAATGTGTAGTGGATGCGGGTGTCGCATTTCGAGCCTTTGCGGACGGCGGTAACGGTTACGTTTTTGCCCGTACGTGCATAGGTAAGGTCACCCGCCGCATCAAGTCCGTTCGATGTGTCGGTATAGCGGTCGTTTTCGATCCAGCGGTGATTGTCATAAGTGAACCCGAGTCCGTCGGCTATCACGTTCACACCGTCAAGCGTAAGAGCTGTAAGAGTGGATGTGGCGCGGTCGAATACGGCCGTCACGCGGTCGTTGCCGACGGTGAGTGTATTGCCTGATTCGGTCACGGAGAGCTTTTTGCCCTTGGCCTTAAGAGCAGCGAGAGCCGGACGTTCCTGAAGGATGAACTGCTTGTGGGCCACCTCATGTCCTGCCTCGGAATAGTTGTTGGACTGACGCTGCACTATCTCAAGCGATAATACAATCTCTTTAGGTCCGGTCTTGTCGCCTTTCCTGACAACAAATGCATTGTGCAATGGAATCATTACCGAGATGCTGTCGCCCGGCAGAGTGCTTCCGAGGGGAAGGCGGTCAGATCCGGCAGCAACACCGTCGACGAGCACCGTGGCCACAAGGTCAAACTTGTTGAGGTTGGTGAAGTCATAGCGGTTGATCAGGCGCACGGTAGCCATATTGCGTGCTTTGTCCACGTCAAAGAGCTTGAATTTCACATACTGGTAGGCAGCTTTCACCTCTTTAAGCTTGGCTGTCTCGTCGCGGGTGGCCCCGATAATGCCGTTGGAGCAGAAGTTGCCCTGGTGAGGTCCGGGATAATCATAGCCTGTGTGAAGACGGAAGATGCCTTGCTTCATCTCCTTGGGGTCGTAGATGGCCTGGTCTACCCAGTCCCAGATACATCCGCCGATAGTGGCGTTGGAATTCTCGATCACGTCCCAATACTCGGTTAGGTTGCCTATGGCATTGCCCATTGCATGAGCGTATTCACACAGTATCATAGGTTTGTCGAGATTGCTGGTATATTTTTCCATCCAGTCCATGCCGGGATACATCTTGGAATAGAAGTCAGAGAAACGGCTGCCGCCGTAAGGCTTGTCGGCACGCGAACCTTCGTAATGTACGGGACGGCTGTCGAGTGCTTTGGCAGCGTCATAGCAGAACTCAAAATTGTTGCCGTTGCCTGCCTCGTTGCCGAGACTCCACATCACCACCGACGGATGGTTGCGGTCGCGAAGCACCATGCGGTCGATGCGGTCGACAAACGCCGGAATCCATGACGGCATATCGGAAATCGACTGATTTGCGTGGTCCTCAAGATCGGCTTCGTCGATGGTATAAAGACCGTAATAGTCATACATGGCATACATACGGGCGTTGTTGGGATAATGACTCGTACGTATTGTGTTGATATTGTTCTGTTTCATCAACTGTATGTCGCGGAGCATCGACTCGTTGTTGACCGCACGTCCGTTGACCGGATCGCTGTCGTGGCGGTTTACTCCCTTGAGGAGCACCGGCTTGCCGTTGACAAACAGTTTTGAGTCTTCGATTTTCACGTCGCGGAAACCGTGTTTTGTCGAAAAAGCCATCTCGTCGGCTTTCGTTTTACCGTCGCGCTGGATAATGTCGACAGTGTAGAGATTGGGATTCTCGGCATCCCAAAGGGATATGCCGTTGATGTCGATTGCAGCGTTCACAGTGTCGAGAGGAGCACCGAGACGGTAAGGAATTACCTGCTCTGCCAGTTTGCGTCCGTCGGGACCGGTCACTTTCACAACATACTCCTTGGTGCCCTTGAGGCCGTCGCGGTTGTCGATTTCGAGCATTACGTCCAAGTGGGCTTTGCTGCGGTCAGGAGAGAGAGTGGATGTAATCACATGGTCGCGGACAGCGGCCTTAGGCACGTTGTACAGGTATACGTCGCGGTGTATGCCGCTCATGCGGAACATGTCCTGACATTCGAGATAAGAACCGTCGCTCCAGCGGAACACCTGCACAGCGATTGAGTTTTCGCCCGGTTGCAGATATTTTGAGAGGTCAAATTCTGCATCATTGTTGGCTCCCTGCGTATAGCCTACATATTTGCCGTTGACCCATACGAAGGCAGCTGAATAGATGCCTCCGAAATGCAGGTAAGTGCGGTTTTTGTCCCATCCGGCCGGAAGAGTGAAAGAGCGCACATACGATCCGACCGGGTTTATGCCATAGTTCTTGCCGCCGTCATTGAAACCCTTGCGGGCGTTGATGAATGGCGGTGTGTTGGCGTGGGGAAATTCCACGTTGGCATATATGGGGTGGTCATATCCCTGCATTTCCCAGTTGGAGGGCACCGGTATTGTGTCCCAATTCGATGTGTCGAATCCGGCCTCGAAGAAGTCGAGCGGGCGCTGTGACGGCTCGGGGACTAAGTTAAACCGCCAAGTGCCGTTGAGTGAGAGGAAGCGGTCGTTTTTAGGGGTAGTCCACGGAGTAGCGTAGTAAGCTTTGTCGGCAAGCATTTTTGATTCGGAGGCGTAAGGCATCTTGGTGGCTGACCCGCGTTCTTTGTTCTGCTGGAAAATAGTTTCGTTTTCCCAGAAGTTTGCGCGGCGAGCCTCCAGTTCGGCCGATGCGGTTGAAAGATCGCCTGCGACGATAAAGTCGAATCCAGCCTCCTTCTTGCCCTCAGCCTCCGTACGGGGGATGAGTTTGAGGCGTCCGTGTTCGACCACGATGGCTTTGTCGGGATGAGTGGCCGAAACGATAAGTCCGTTATCGACAAGCCACTTCTGGTCTTCGTCAGAGCCGTTGTTGTCGCCGAGCATTACCTTGTCGCCATCGGTGCGTATGGCCTTGTCGGAGTCGAGGTTGATAAATCGCCAGCTGCCTGAAAGATTGGTTATGGTCCAAAGTTGGGCGGGCGCGTCGGGCTGGTCACTTCCGATACCCACCGAAGTCGGCCCCCATTCCTCGACCACCCACTGGTGGCCGGTTTTCTGGGCAATCTTGTAGATTTTGTCCTTGTCGAAGGTCGACTGGGCCATGACACTGAGCACCGTCACCATAAGTGTCAATGCCACAGCCATAATACGTGAATAAGGTTTAGACATAAGATCTAATACTGTGTTAGGTATATGAGAAAAATTATTTGCTGATTTTTATTTTTACAAAGATAAGCAAAAGTAACTAATTTTGCAGTACGATTTATGAATATGAAAAAATTTTTAAAAATAATTTGGAGAAAAGACATATGGAAAAGCCGCGCCGGCCTGGCTGTGGCTTCCTCTTTTGCCGTTTTGCTGTGGTTCGACATAGTGTGGTGTATGTCGACCACATTCCGTGCAATGAGCGACTGGCTTATGTGGGTAAACACAGTTGCAGCCTCACTTGTCCTTGCGCTCCCCTACGCACTCACCCGCCGTATGTGGGTACAGATAGTCTTCCTTGCTATAACGGGTTGTCTTCTGGAAGCCAACCTGATGTATTGCCGAACATATTTTGCCGCAATTCCGCCGGAGAGTTACCTCTTGGCCGGAAATCTTTCTGATTTTACGGCAAGTATAGGCGACTCGCTGCGCTGGGCCGATCTCGGGCTACCTCTGATTCTGATTGCGGCGGCGGTGATTGCTCACCGCCGGGTGACGTCACCCGGACCCTTTAAACAGTGGCTCTACATTACCTGCTGTGCTGCGGCATTCTCAATTGCCGGTATTTTCGGAGTCATGGCGCGGGGCGGCTTTTACCGCGAGTACGACCGCCTGGTTCAGTCGTGCTACTATACCACCTGCGGGGTTCCGACTTATACAGTTGCAGGACATATAGCTTATAACATAATCGACAGCCGGCATTCAGCTTCGCCGCAGGCGCGTGGCGAAGTAGAGCGCTGGCTGTCGGAACACAGTAGGATGATGCCGCTTTACGAACTGCCGGACAGCATTGTAAGGCGGCGCAGTCTTATACTTATATTGTGTGAATCGCTCGAAAGCTGGACGGTGGGTGCAAAAGTCGGCAATACGGAGATTACGCCGTATCTCAACAGTCTGATAGAGGATTCGACCACTTATTATGCGCCGAATATACTTACTCAGGTGGCGTCGGGCCGCTCGATCGACTGCCAGCTCATGATCAATGCCGGACTGCTGCCGATGATAGGCACCGTCTACAGCATGAAATATCCCGATGCGGAGTATCCGACGATCAATAAGGCTATGAGCGAAATCTATGGAGCGACAAGCCAGATCTATACCGCTGACAACCCGGTGACATGGAATCAGGATGCCATACGCCGTTCGTTCGGATATGACTCGTTGTTCGACCGGCGAGCCTGGCACAATGACGAGCTGATAGGACGCCCGGCAAAGCTAAGTGACGGTTCGTTCCTGCGACAGGCTGCCGAGCGTCTGAAACAGTCGTGGCCCGTCGGCGAGCCACGCATGGTGACATTCGTGACATATTCCGGCCATAATCCGTTTATACTGCCTGACGACAAGAAAGATCCCGCACTCGATGTCAAGTCGACCGACCTGCCACAGCGCGTACGCGACTATGTGGAAATGGCTCATTATACCGACTCGCAGTTGCACCGGCTTGTCGACTATGTGCGTTCGCGTCCCGATTACGACAGTATGCTTGTGGTGATCACAGGCGACCACGAAGGACTGGGAACCACACGCGGCGAAGCGAGGGATGTTTCGAGCGATGCACGCCGGCTGGTGTCTTCCGGACAATATACCCCGCTGATAATACTCAACTCACCTGTGGCGGGGCGTGATGACCGCGTCGGGGGACAGGTCGACATATATCCCACGCTTCTGAGCTTGCTCGGGCTGGAACGGTACGGCTGGCACGGTGTAGGGCGCAACCTGCTCGACCCGGGCAGGGAGACCGTGGCTGTGTCGTCGATGACATCGGAAATCGCCGGCGACACCGTTACGTTGGATTCTGAGACATTGCGGCACTTGAAAGAGGCACGACGCATATCGGATGCGGCTATAAGATGCAATTTTTTCGATAGTAATTCAGACGACTGACGGTTTTATACCAAATTTATTGCTAATTTTGTGGAAACCTATAACAGGTAAAAACAAATTATAGTCCACATTATGCTGCAAACCAAACTATCGAAAAACGACCGTGTCAGGGTTAAGGTGCTTGACCGGCGACAGTTCACAAACAAAGCAATTTATGAAGTCGAGTACAACGGGCGTAAGTACCATGTGCCGATGTTTGAATTTCAGAAAAATCTGCCTTTGCCCGACGAAATGGAGTGCATAGTGCAGTCGGCCTATGGTGACAATCTTTATCTTTCACAAAACATCTCAGCCCTTCTGCGCGACCGATATAAGGTTGGACAGACATACGAATTTACTATTGCCGAGGATTATACACGGGCATCATCGCCCCACTACAAACTGACCGACGGGAGCGGCTTTTTCTTCAAACTGACGCCTCCCCGCGACACTAAACTTATTAAAAACCATAAGATACGCTGCCGCCTGAAAAGATTCCGCAATGTGGAGGTTGATCTTGAATATCTCGGCCCTGTATATGAAGTTGTGTCGGGATTCAATATTGCCACGCTCGTGCGCCGCATAGGGCTTGATGCCGTCAGGCTCATCAACCGCTACAGGCGTTCGGATGGAATCGGCGACGTGGCCGACCGTTATCAGGCCGGTTCGCCCGACTGGTTGCCGGAAGGGGTGGAATTTGTTCTCGACCGTCTTGACGAAGTACATATCGGTTCGCTCACACGCTCGCATCTTGACAGCGCGAACGGCCTATGCCGCGTAATAGTATGGCTCCTTGAAGATTCGGACTATTTCGACAATTTTCAGGATTCTGACCGCGCCTCACGCCATGAGAGGTTTCGCAACGATTTGCGCCGGGCACAAGCATTGGCACAGGCTATGGAGGTGATTCTCGAAGGGAGGCAGAGCGACTATGTCAACCGTATGCTGGCCAAGCTACATGCATCCGGCTATCTGATTGATGCCGAATTCAAACTCAGAGTGATGCGCAATGTGTTCGCCATTGACAACGCCCTGCTGACTCGGCGCATCGACTCGCTTATGGCCGTGGTGCTGAAACGGCGTTCGAACTGCATGAGCGAAGGCGCTTTCCGGCGTGCGTTTGTCGAACTGCTGCAGATTTATGTCGACTGTAACGCCCGACAGCTCGACACTATGGACGAGGCCGAGACACAGTCGGCCCGCGAGCAGCTGAACGTCATGATACGTGTGCTGGCGCTGCAGCTGCTTATGGCGGACGACTCCAATGACGAGTTTGACTATCGTCTGAACCGTTCGCGCCTCTACCGTTACCTCACGCTGCAGAACAACAGCGGTGACGAGATACTGTATGAGAAATCGCTCAATGCCGTACTCTCGTGCGAAGTATGGCGCAACGAGCACAATTGGAAAGATCTGGAGCAGATGCTCAGTCTTACCACCTGCCTGCGTCAGGAAAATTCAACGGCATCGCTTCCGGCGATATATGATACGGCCCAGGCCGTCATAAAGGTCGATATGTCGGAAATCGGCATCGAGAGTACGGCCGGAGCCGAGTATGACTGCGAGGGTCTGGGCAGGCTCAATCTGTGGAAGGGACTGGGTGTGAAGCTCGACTCTCAATTACCGGTTGAACTGCGCAACCCGCGCACAATCCCCCAGTTCAAACGCATGTGGACCGAGATTGAGCGCCGTCTTACGATAGCCGAGACAGTGCCGGATCGCAACGTTCTGCCTCAACACCGGCTTGCCCTGCCGTCGCGTGGCGACGAGGTGGAGATTGAGATAGCGGGAGTTGATCCGTCGAATCCCGACCGTTTCCGATGCCGCGTGGTCGAAGAAGGGTTTTGCGGCGAAGGATGGATAAATAAGTCTGACATAACCTCAAGTGACCGTGATATCCCCTACTCGGTGTTTCTCGACAGCAACGGGAGGCCGAGGGTGTTCCCGGCTGAGGTTGTCGCCATAAATGACGAGGACAATATCCGCTTTTCGATGATCGACATAATCAACGAATATCTCAACGAGAATATACACTACGAGGATATCGAAGACTGTGTGATCTTGAAAAAACGTGTCGACGAGGCCACATGCCTGTGTCGCAAGGGTTATGTGCTCAACGTGTCGCTCGGTCAGGGATGCGATTATCTTGAGAAGGGCGATGTGATTAGGGTGACAAACCTGACGGTGTCGCCAAACGGCAACTGGCGCGAGGGTGAATTTGTGGAAGCCATTGGCGGTCGAATCGATTTCACCGACGTGATGACGCGGCTGATGGAGGATTTTTCGTTGAAAGATGGTCCTGCCGAATTTGAGGAGAGTGCCGACGAAACGGATGCCGACGATGACAACGGCGGCTTTCAGGATGCCAACAGGCTCGACATCAGCCAGGTGAGGGAGGTCGCACGGATTATCGAGCGCGTTGGAGCTTCCATGCGCGAAAACCGTATGGCCTACAACTATTTTGCTTATGCCCGTATGCTTGCCGTGCTGATCGGCGACACCGAACTGACTGACTATTATACGAAACGCTGCACGCTGCTTGAAGAGCTCGACATATTCTTTACCAACGGACGTGTCGACCTTGGGCGCCTGGAGACACTGATTCCCGACCTGATGAAGGACAACAGTTCGCTGTCGACAGATGTCGGCAAGCTGCGTATATTGTCGGTGCTCGATCACAGCGACAACAACCATCGCCTCTGGGAGGTGTTCAGCACAGATGCCAATGAGTCGCTGCAGGAACTGGCACGCCTGGTACTTGCCTACAATATGCTTGACGGCTTCAAGATGCGCGACGAGCGTATGGCTATCCGCAAGAAGCTGTATTCGCGTCTGAAAGTCGACATCGACAAAGAGCCTACGGTCGTGGCCGGAGGCATAGAGAATCTTCACACTGAGTTCAAGACCAGTACCGTGTATCCGGCTAACAGCATGCGTATTGACGTGGCCGCGCAGACGTTGGTCATACTCAAGGTGATATGCTCGTTTATGAATACAGAGGGAGGCACTCTCTACATAGGCGTGAGCGACGAGGGATATGTGCGCGGGCTGGAGTACGATATGCGCTATTTCGGCGAACGACAGGATCGATTTGACCGTAACATACACGATAATATGCGCAATCACATGGGTTATATACCCAATCTGCAGCTCTATCTGTCGACGGAATGGACCACAATTGACGGTAAGGATATCTATTGTGTTAAAGTAAAACCGATTTATGAGCCGGTGGCTGTCGACGGTGTTTATTATTACCGCGAGGGTTCGTCGTGTGTGATGGTGCGTCAGGGCGACGAGGAGCGGTTTCTCGAATCGCGGCGAAACCTCGGACAGCAGCGCGGAGTTGCCCCTCTGGAGACGGCGCCCCTGTCCGAACGGCATACGCCGGCTTTACGACTGCCTTCCGAAACGGTTACACAGCGCAGGATACCCACTTCCGTACACCGAAACAATGTCCTGCATGACGGTTATGTGGGCTACAGCAATGTGAACTCATATCTGTATGTTTACGATGACCTTACGTTTGAATTGACCGATGATGACCGTTGGATGGAAGAAAGCACGGCTCTAACTCTCGGCTTACATCAGGCCGAGATGGACCGGACCCTGATTGTGGTATCTGCCGACGGCTATACCTCCCGTATAGCCGTGCAGCAGTTGCGCGACAGCGACAGGCATTTCTCATCGAAGATAAGGCCGGTGTATATCTCGCCGGTTGGCGATGATGATTCGCTGATAGTGATTTATCGCGACAGCTCAGGGTCGGTGTTCAAAAAAATATTCGAGGTATCGGATGTGCAGGTGGCCAAGCCGGAGGAGCGTGGCGAGCTTCTGAGTCGTGACATATCGGAGGTATTGTTCTGCGAGACGATACCGGCCGACAAACGCGCCTATTTCAAAACCCTCGTCCGCAAGCAGCGCATAGGCAAGGACAGCGACTCGATAAACCGCGAGAAAGAAGCCATCCTGTCGCGCCTTGTGGGTTGACGCATGATTCGGTTGAAGCGGACGCGAATTTTCGCGTCCGCGTTATCGGGATAATCAGTGGGAGTGATAGGCGGCGAAAAATTTGCGGATGGCCTGTTCGTCAGTGGCAAGTTGCGACTTCAGTTTGTCGAGTGACGAAAACTTTTTTTCGGGACGGATGCGGGTTACGAGTTCGAGACTGAGTTTCTCCCCGTAAAGGTAGCCAAGGAAGTCGAAAATATACACTTCGATGTGTGTCTTTTGGTCGTCGGGATCGATAGTCGGCCGGTGTCCTATATTGACCATGGCATCGTGGCGTTCACCGTTTTCGGTGACGACGCATGCAGCATATACACCGGGACAAGGGATCAGCTGGCGGTTGGAATCAGGCTCGATATTGGCCGTCGGATAGCCTAAGGTGCGACCGATGCGGTTTCCCTCGACTACTCTTCCGCTAAGGGCAAACAAATGGCCGAGGTCGCGGTTGGCAGCCTCCAGATTCCCCGAAGTAAGGTATTGGCGGATGATCGACGAACTTATATGGCTGTCTGTCGCCGTGTATTCGGGCGCGGCGATAACTTCGATACCGACTTCGCTGCCGATTGTACGATAGGCATCAATGCCTTTCACGTGGTCGTGTCCGAACGAATGGTTGAAGCCGATGACGAGGACTTCGACAGCATAGCTGTCCTTTAGTCGCTTAAGGAAAGTCTTGGCCGACTGTCGGCGCAGGCGGTCGTTAAAAGGCAGCAGGATGCAGTCGGTGATTCCAGAGGCTTCGAGCAACTGGATTTTGTCGTCTACGGAGGTGATGAGCCGGGGGCATTCCGACGGACGCACCACCGACAGCGGATGGTCGGCAAATGTAACGACGGTCGGTGTCAGCCCGCGCCGTTCGCCCTCAGCTTTGAGAAAGTCGATGAGAAACCTGTGACCGCGATGCACGCCGTCAAACATACCTATGGTGGCAATGCGGCGGTGTTTTTTGTTGCCGCGACGCAGAATGCTCATTACTTTTTTGATATTCATATGCCTAAAGCGACAGTCTTGTAGAAATCTTCATTCGGTTTTACAAGAACAGTACGGAATCCGAGTTTGTTCGCGGCCTCGATGTTGGCTTCGGAGTCGTCAAAAAACAGGGTCTCGGACGGCTTGATACCGTAGCGTGAGACGACGAGGTCGAATATCTCGCGGTCCGGTTTCATGCTCTTGGCTTCGAACGACGTGACCATACCGTCGAAATAATGGTTGATGTCGTGGCCGTCTTTTCGGAATTCCTCGGCAATGCGCGAGTCCCACATTATCGGGTTGGTATTGGAAATCAGATAAATGCGATAGGTGTGACGAAGCTTTTCGAGAGCGCGGAGGCGTTCGACGGGTATCCCTACGAGAAAGCGGTTAAAAGCTTCGTCAATCTGTGCGTCGGACACTTCGCCGGGTATTTTCGAGCGAATTTCGGCATGAAATTGGTCGGCATCGATGCGTCCCGATTCCAGGTCGCCGAATACCCCGGCCTGGGAATATTCCCCGAGCATGTTGGAGGCCTCCGACATGCCGAGCCTCTCGAAAGCCTTGATGCAGTCTTGGCGGCGTAAATCGATGATTACGCCGCCAAGATCAAACAGTAGATTCTTTATCATCTTGAGATATCAGACGGTGAGGATTTCTTTCTCTTTGGCTGCAAAGAGATCGTCAATTTTTTTCAGGTAACGGTCATGGAGTTTCTGCACCGAAGCTTCGGCATCTTTCTCCACATCTTCAGGCATACCCTGCTTGACGGCTTTCTTGAGACCGTCGATGGCGTCGCGTCGCGCATTGCGCACCGATACCTTGGCGTTTTCAGCCTCGGCTTTCGACTGCTTGACGAGCTGCTTGCGGCGATCCTCGGTAAGCGGGGGGATGGAGATGCGGATCACTTCACCGTTATTCTCGGGTGTGATGCCAAGTTCTGAATTGATGATAGCCTTCTCAATCTCCTTGAACATCTGTTTTTCCCAAGGGGTTATGGTGATGGTGCGGGCATCGGGAACAGCCACGTTTGCCACCTGTGATACGGGTACCATGCCGCCGTAATAGTTTACGCGCACCCCGTCGAGAATTTTAGGATTGGCTTTGCCGGCACGGATATGGGCCAGAGCCTCGTCTAAGTAGGCAACCGCCATCTCCATTTTTTCTTCGGCTGGTTGCATGTAATCTTTTACGTCCATATATCAGTTTTTTTGAGTGTTAGTAGACAAGTGTTCCGACCGGCTCTCCTGCGACCACCTTGGCCAGATTGCCGGGAGTGTCCATATCGAATACAATAATCGGCAGGCCATTCTGCTTGCACAGGGTGGTGGCGGTAAGGTCCATAATCTTCAGGCCGCGGGCATATATTTCGTCGTAGCTTATCTCGCTGAAGCGTGTGGCTGTCGGGTCTTTTTCAGGGTCGGCGGTGTAAATGCCGTCGACGCGTGTGCCCTTGAGCATCACATCGGCTGCGATTTCGATGCCGCGCAGTGCCGAACCGGTGTCGGTAGTGAAGAACGGGTTGCCGGTGCCTCCCGCAATTATCGCAACAACGCCGCGTTCGATCAGTTCGATGGCGCGACGGTTGCTGTATTGTTCGCCAATCGGGAACATGTTTATGGCCGTCAGTACGTTGGCAGGCTGTGCTATGGCTTCGAGTGCCGATGACAGAGCCAGGGAGTTGATCACCGTGGCGAGCATGCCCATCTGGTCACCCTTGATGCGGTCAAAACCTTTGGCTGCTCCCTGTACACCACGGAATATGTTACCGCCGCCGATGACTATGCCTACTTCGACACCCTGGTCGACGATTTCCTTAATCTGCGACGCATATTCGCCGAGACGCACGGGGTCGATGCCATAGTTCTGTGATCCCATGAGCGATTCTCCACTGAGTTTGAGGAGGATTCTTTTGTATTTTGATCTCATATAGACTTGAATTTGCGATTTTCCACAAATTTAGCCTATTATGCCCAATGCTGCAAATTTCCGACAAAAAAAATGGCGGGGGCCACGGTCAGCTGCGCTGGAACTGCGTGGGCGACATGCCGGTGAGGTGCTTGAAGTATTTACCGAATGCCGACTGGTTGGCGAAATTCAGCTCATAGCTGATCTGCTGGACGTTTTTGCCGGAGAACCTGAGCATGTTTTTAGCTTCGATGATGACATACTCATCAATCCATTCGGCAGCCGAACGCCCGGTCGACTCCTTGATAATCAGCGAAAGATATTTTGGCGATATAAAAAGTTTGGATGCATAGAAGGCCACCGAGCGCTCCGAGCGGTGGTATTCGTGGATTAGCTGCATGAAATCGCGCACATAGTTTGACCGCCGCGACACCGGTGCCGGGTTTTCCTGAATGTTGTAGTGCTTGCGCACAAACTGCAGAATCTGGTAGAACAAGGCCGCGATAAGACATCTTGAAATGCCTCTGACATACAGGGCATCGGTGTTTTCCTTGGTGTTGAAATGCACGAGGTCGAGATAGCGCGAAATCAGCTCCACTTCCTCAGGCTGGAGCTGCATTACGGACGTCTGGTTTGTGTTTAGCTTGATCGACGACACGACATTGATGTCGAAATTGGTGTCGCGCAGGAATTCCGGGGAAATAACGAAAAGGTAGGCGTCGAGAGAGTCCCAGTCGACCTCGCGTATGTTGAGTATGCTGTTGCGGCCTATGGCAAGCAGGTTGCACGGTTTGATGACGTGCGATACGAGGTTCACATCGATTTTGATCTCACCTCTTCTGCAAAGAATAAACGAGAAACCGTTCAGCCGTAAGGGACCGTTTATATACTCATGAGGGAACGGCTGCGACGATGTGATGCGCGAAAACACATAATCGTGGCCGAAATTGCTGTATTGCGACGAATATAGTCGTAAATTTGTTATCTGGGACAGACTGATTTCTTTCTCCATTTCTCCGTTTGTTGGCAATTTGAGGCACAAAATTAACAAAAGGAATGAATATATAGTTTATTATAGCTAAAATTCATCCCTTTTGACCAATAAATTAGTTGTTTTTGCCTAATGCTTGAGTTCCACCACGTGGGTGGGCGGAAGAGTGCGGTTTCGCCGGTCGACAGCCTCGACCACGCAGTGCGCGAGATGCCGGTAAGCCCGTCCGGCAACGGTGTCGGTCAGAGCGATCGGTTCGCCGCTGTCAGCTCCCGAGCATACCTGCTCGACTATGGGCAGCTGTCCGAGAAGTTCGACGTGGGTGGCCTCCGCCAGGCGCGCACCACCTTCCTTGCCGAAAATATAGTAACGTTCGTCGGGATGGTTTTCGGGTGTGAACCATGCCATATTCTCGACCAGTCCGAGGACAGGCACATTAATCTTTTCTTCCTGGAACATTGCTATACCCTTGCGGGCATCGGCCAATGCCACTTCCTGAGGGGTGGTGACCACGATGGCACCTGTCATTGCAAGCGTTTGGACAAGAGTGAGATGTATGTCGCTGGTTCCCGGAGGCATGTCGATGAGGAAGTAGTCGAGTTCGCCCCAGTCGGCTTCGGTGATCAGCTGGGTCAAAGCGCGTGAGGCCATGCCTCCGCGCCACAGCACGGCGCTTTCGGGCGGATAGAGGAGGCCTATAGACAAAAGCTTGACACCGTAACGCTCGGCGGGAATAATGAGATTGCGCCCGTCAACCTCGTGCATGTACAGGGTTTCGTTTTCGATGCCGAACATCTTAGGTACTGACGGACCGAAAATGTCGGCATCAAGGAGGCCGACTTTGAAACCGTCGGCGGCAAGTGATACAGCCAGGTTGGCTGCGACTGTAGACTTGCCCACGCCACCTTTTCCTGATGACACACCGATGATATTTTTAACACCGGGGAGCACGGGGGCTTTCTCGGTGACCGGTTGCGGTGTGACAGTTTTGATCCGCACGTCAACCTCCGGTGAAATGTAGGTGTGTATGGCTGTTTCGGCCGCTTTCTTGACCGAGGCGGCGAACGGGTCGGTGGGCTTGTCGAAGACAAGCGAAAACTCAACGCTGTTTCCGTCGATACGCAAGTCGTCGGCAACCATATTCATTTCGATGATATTCTTACCTGTGCCCGGATAGCGCACTGTGGCAAGGGCATCGTGAATCAGTTTGGGATATAGGGTTTCCATAAGGGTGTTAAATTTTGTCGGTTTCAACATGTCCGCGCGAAAAGCTGCGGTAGGTGTCGCGCTCGATTTCCACCTCCGGCTCGGTCAGGGGTGTGGCGTGGTCGAGGTCGAAAGCGAGATATTTGATTGTCAGTCCACGGTCGAGCCACTGCTGCTCGTAGAACGTGCGTATGCCGAGAATGTCGCTCAGCATGTGCTCGCCGTCACCTCCGTAGAGGTCGGAGGTGTCCGCGGCAGCAACGATGCCGTTATGCCGGGCCATTTCTCTGGTGTAGGTGTATAGAAACGGGCTGTCGGTCTTGAGATGGACGCGTCCACCGTCGCGGAGTACCTGGCGGTAGAGTTCGAGGAATCGTGTTGACGTGAGTCTCTTACGGGTCTTCTTCATCTGCGGGTCGGGGAATGTGATCCATATCTCGCTGACTTCGCCGGGCGCGAAAAAGTGAGGTAGCAACTCGATGTTGGTGCGCAGAAACGCCACGTTTTCCAGACCTTCAGTCTGGGCGGCGGTAGCACCGGTCCACATGCGTGCGCCCTTGATGTCGATGCCTATGTAGTTACACGACGGAAACCGGCGTGCGAGTCCCACGGTATATTCCCCTTTGCCGCATCCGAGTTCGAGCACTATCGGATTGCTGTTATGGAAAAAATCGCTGTGCCAGCGGCCCTTCAGAGGGAATCCGTCACGCGACAGTACGCTGAACGGATATTGGAATACGATATCCATCCGGTTCATGTCGTCGAATTTCTTGAGTTTGTTCTTTCCCATGTTTTAATGTGCTTCTAACCAGTTGTTCCCTACGCCGGCCGATACCTCCAGGGCCACATTGCCGCTGTAGGCGTGTTCCATAAGGGTTGTGACAAGCTGCTGCATTTGTGGCAGTTCGTCGGGTTTGACATTGAATATAAGTTCGTCGTGCACCTGCATGATCATCCTCGAACGCAAGCCACGTCGCGATATTTCGCGGTCGATATCGATCATGGCCCGCTTGATGATATCGGCGGCACTCCCCTGAAGGGGTGCGTTGACCGCGTTTCGCTCCGAGAACCCGCGCATCACGGCCGAGCGGCTGTTGATGTCGGGAAGCATGCGTCTGCGTCCCATGATAGTCGACACATAGCCGTCGCGTCGGGCGTCCTCGATATTACGTTTCATGTATTCCTCGACCTTTGGATAGCTCTTAAGATAGCCGTCGATGAGCATCTTGGCCTCCTGACGGGGAATGCCGAGACGTTCCGACAAGCCGAAGGCCGATATGCCGTAGATAATGCCGAAGTTTGCCGTCTTGGCATTGCGCCGCTGGGTGTCGGTCACCTCTTCGATGGGCAGGTGATATATCTTGGCGGCAGTGGCACGGTGGATGTCAGCTCCTGACCGGAACGATTCGATCATGTGCTCGTCGCCGCTCAGGTCGGCGATGAGCCTGAGCTCGATCTGCGAGTAATCGGCGCTCATAAACAGGTCGCCCGGGTCGGCGATAAACGCCCTCCGTATCTCGCGCCCGTCGTCTGATCTGACCGGTATGTTCTGCAGGTTGGGATCGGTCGACGATATACGTCCGGTGGCAGTGACGGTCTGATTGTAGGACGTGTGGATTTTGCCGGTAGCGGGGTTGATCAGGGCCGGCAGCGCGTCGATATATGTCGCGAGAAGCTTGCGCAGTGCGCGTATCTTCAGAATCAGGTCGACCACCGGGTATTGTGGCGCGTATTTCGACAGAATATCCTCGGTGGTGGAGTATGCTCCCTTTTTTGTCCGTTTGGCTTTAGGGTCGATTTTGAGCCGGTCGAACAGCACCTCCCCTACCTGCATAGGCGAGCTCACGTTGAACTTTGTCCCTGCCAGTTGGTAGACCTGCTGTTCCATGTCGGAAAGTCGGCGGCTGTAGTCGGCCGAAAGACGGCTGAGTTCGGCAGTATCGACACGTACGCCGGTCCATTCCATTTCGGCAAGCACCGGTATGAGGGGCAGCTCTATGTCGTCAAGAAGCCGGCTCATGCCCAGATTCCTGATGGCGTCGGTCAGAGGCTCGCGAAGTCTCAGAGCGATGTCGGCCAGCTCACAGGCGCGGGTAAGAATCGGTGCCGAGGGGTCGGATAGTTCCAGTTCAAGGTATTTTGAGGCGAGATAAGGCGGGATGTGCTTCATTTCAGGCTCGACGAGGTAGTGAGCTACGGCCGTGTCGAAGAAATGGGTTTTCAGCACGATGCCCTCGTTTTTCATCAGGAGGTAGGTGCGCTTCATATCGTGTCCGGCTAAAACAGGACCGGAATCGTCCGCCAGAAGCGGGGTCAGTGCCGATAAGAGGGTCGCACGGTCTTTCGGGTCGCCTGGCAGCATGATGCGTGCGGCTATGCCGTGGGCGGTGGCGATAGCCAATCCTTCGAGTACGGAACGCATAATCGTTGGCCCGGAAGACAGGAGGCTCACGCCTATGGCTTCGCATTCAGATGCCCGGCTGATAAAACGAAGGGCTTCCTCAATGTCGGATATGTCGGTGTAGTCGGAGGCTGTGTCGGCAACGCGCCTGAAGATGGCCGTCGGCTGAGTGAGGGCGTTTTCGGATGGCTCCTGAGCGAAAAGCGAGCCGGTGCTGTCGGCGGCTGTTTCCTTTTTTGAGTCGTCGTTAGCCGGGTCGGCCTGAGTGCCGAGTCTGTCATGAAGCCGCCTGATAAACGTGCGGAATTCGAGCTGGACAAACAGATCCTCTAAGGCGGCAGCATCTTCAGGTTGTCTGACCAGGTCGGCTGGATCAATGTCGATAAGGGCATCAGTGCATATGGTGGCCAGTTGGTATGAAAAACGTATCTGCCGGGCGTTATCTTCGATTTTGCGCTTTATGGCCCCTTTGAGTTTGTCGGTGTTTGCCAGAAGGTTGTCAACCGAGCCCCATTCACTGATTAGCTTGGCGGCGGTCTTTTCGCCTACGCCGGGACACCCGGGTATGTTGTCGCTGGCATCGCCTTCGAGCGCCAGCAGGTCGATCACCTGGGCCGGAGACGAGATGCCGTAACGCTCGCATACCTGCTGCGGTCCCCTGATTTCGAAGCCTTCGCCTCGAAGCGACGGCCTGTACATGAACACTCGGTCTGTGACCAGTTGTCCGTAATCTTTGTCGGGGGTCATCATGTAGGTCGTGAATCCCTCGGCTTGGGCTTTCCGCGAAAGAGTGCCGATTATGTCATCGGCCTCATAATCCTCGCATTCGATCACCGGTATGCGGTAAGCGCCAAGCAGCTTTTTAATCCAGGGAATCGACAGCGTAATATCCTCGGGCTGTTTGTCGCGGCCTGCCTTGTAGTCTGCATACATACGGTGACGGAATGTCTGTCCGCCCGCCGGGTCGAAGCACACGGCTATGTGAGTAGGGCGTTCCTTGCGCAGGATTTCGTCGAGCGTGTTGCAGAAGCCAAACACCGCCGAGGCGTTGAACCCCTTTGACGTGATACGTGGCGAACGTATCAGCGCATAATATGCGCGGTAAATCAGCGCGTAAGCATCGAGCAGAAAAAGTCGTTTTTCGTCCATAGTAGTCTTTGAAGATACAAAAGTAACTTTTTTCCGTCACATGAGACCCCAATATTATAATAGATTTTGTAATTTTGCACTCTACAATTGACAACGAATGACGACTATAGACGATATCCACTCTGAACTGTCTCCGGAATTAAAAAAGCTCAACGACTTGATAAGCAGAAGATTGAAGTCGTCAAATGAGCTTATGGACAGGGTCATTACAGGTTTCCTCAAAAACAAGGGGAAGCAGATACGTCCCATTCTCGTCATACTTACGGCAAAGCTTTTCGGTAAGGTCAATGATGTGACTGTGGCCGCCGCCGCATCGGTAGAAATGCTACACAATGCCTCCCTGATTCATGACGATGTGATTGACGAATCTAAGGTCAGACGTGGAGCGGCAACCATAAACAGCGTGTGGGATAATCATATAGCGGTGCTGATAGGCGATTTCTTCACCTCCACGTCGCTGGCTGTAGCTGCCGGGACCGGGGATGGAAGGCTTGTTGAATCGCTTGCCCGCCTCGGGCGGCTGCTGTCGATAGGTGAGCTTGACCAGATATACAACGCCCAGTCGCGGCGTCTTGAAGAAAGCGCGTACTTCGAGGTTATATCCCGCAAGACAGCGTCGCTGTTTGTCACCTGTGTCGAAATGGGCGCTCATTCAGTCGGTGCGGCTGAAGACGATATAAAGGCCATGTGCCGTTTTGCCGAGCTTCTCGGGCTCTGCTTCCAGATACGCGATGACATATTCGACTATTTCGACAGCAAGGAAATAGGGAAGCCTACGGGCAACGATTTGCGCGAGGGCAAAATCACCCTGCCATTGCTGCACGCCCTGAACTGCTGCCCGCACCCTCGGCGTCGCGAAATGCTTGCTTTGGTTGAACATGACGAGCTGACACCAGACGAAATTAACGAACTGATATGGTTTGCCAGGGAAGCGGGCGGCATAGACTATGCCTACGCCACGATGGAACGCCTGTTTGACGAGGCAATGGCGATTCTTGGCCGTTTTGACGAGTGTGATGCGCTCGAATCGTTCCGCACGCTTTTCCGCTATATCATTGCCCGGCGTTATTAGCCGCTGATACACAATATTTATTGCATAACTGACGTTATACGTTCATGAAGATTCTCTACTCAAATTATATTCGCATTTCTGTTTTTGCTATGATGGTTGCTGTCGGTACGGTGACCGGTGAAATCATGGCATTCACTACCGATACTTATGCCGAAAACTCGTGTCTGGCATCGGGACGCTGGGTGAAAATCAGCGTCCCCTCGACCGGACTGTATATGGTGAGTCAGGCCGACCTGAGGCGTTGGGGGTTCAGCGACCCGTCGGCAGTAAGGGTGATGGGATATGGCGGCCAGTGTATAGGCGATGTCCTGTCGCGCAGGTCGTATGTCGACGATCTGGTAGCCGCTCCCCAGGAGTCCACCCAGCAGGGCGTGGTCTTCTATGGGCTCGGGCCTGAGACATGGTCGGAAACTACAATTTCCGGTTTTACTGAATTCAGACAGCACACACTCAATCCCTATTCTACAGCCGGATACTATTTCCTTACCGATAGCTCAGGGGATGTGAGCATGCCGGAAGAGGGCGTGGCATCGGCCGGCGACGGTGCGGCCACGACATTCTCCTGTCAAGTGTTCCACGAGTCCGATCTGACATCGCCCGGACTTTCAGGCTTTTTGTTTTTGGGAGAGGACTTCCGGTATACACGTACCCGTTCGTTCAATTTCGACACGCCTGATGCCGCTGACAACGAGCTGAGGCTACAAGTGAAATTCGGAGTGAACATACCGTCGGGCGCAAGACTGAATATATCGGTCAACGGAACGGAGATACGTCCGGGCGAACCTCATTCCATATCGGCTACTTCGTCGGGTGCTTATGCTTCGTTGTCGACTATACGCGAGATCGTGCAGCGCGAAATAGGAAGCCGCACAACCGTTTCAATGACATTTTTGCCAGGGGGCACTGTCAATCTTGCTGCCCTCGACGCTATAAATTTAAGCTATAACAGAGCGTTGCGCCTTAACGGAGGCTCGCTCTGCTTCACCATATCAACACCGGAGGCTTGTCTGGAAGGGGGCGATTCCGACACACGTGTGTGGGATGTTACCGATGTGATATCACCGAAGAGAATGCGCACGTCTGCCGCTGATGGAAATATAAGCTGGACAAACTCTTTCGGCGGCCTCCGCACGTATGCCGCCTGGAAGTCGGGGGCCACTCTCCCCTCACCCGAATTCGTGGAGAATGTGGCCAACCAGAATCTCCACGGCGAGCCTGTCCCCGACATGGTGATCTTCACTCCCCGCGAATGGCTTTCGCAGGCACACCGTGTGGCCGAGCTTCACGAGAATTCGGCTGACTCGCTGCGGGTACTTGTTGTTACAGACACCGAGGTGTTCAATGAGTTTTCGTCCGGTACGCCTGATGCCGGAGCATTCCGGCGCCTTCTCAAGATGATGTATGACAGGGGGGCCGACGGCACCCACCGGCTGCAGCACGCCATGCTTTTCGGCCGCTCGACACACGACAACCGTCAGGTCACCCAGCTCATGCAGGCTCTTCGCGAGCGTTCACTCGTAGGATGGAGCACCCCCGAAGGCTTGCGCGAGAGTGTGTCGTACTGCTCCGATGACTTGCTGTCGATGCTTGAGGATGACAGTGGTTCAAGGATGGTGCTTGACAAATACTGCATCGGTGTCGGACGAGTGCCAGTAGGCACATCGGCCGAGGCCGCCACCTACGTCGATAAGCTTTATTCGTATGTCAACACATCGAAACCCGGCCCGTGGAAAAACCATGTGATACTGGTGGCCGATGATGGTGACGGAGGCGTTCACCTGCGCCAGTCGGAGGGAATGTTCAAGCGCTTTAACCAGACGGAGTCGGGACAGTCGATGCTCTATGAGAAGATATATATCGACGCTTATGACGAAGTTGGCGGCGCTTCGGAAATCGGGCGCAGTCTGATGCACCGCAACCTCGAAGAGGGAACCGTGTGGTGGAACTATATCGGACACGCCAACAAGCAGAGCCTGACCAGTGAGCGACTGCTCACTTATAAGGATTTCAGCACAGTGAAATGGCGGCGTCTTCCGTTCCTCTACGGTGCCACCTGCTCGTTCCTGAGATGGGACGGCGTAGACAAGAGCGGTTCTGAGATAATGCTGCTTAACCCTAAAGGAGGGATCATAGGGGCTTTGGGGGCAACCCGCGAGGTGTATATATCCGAGAACGAATACTTCTCAAATGCCGTATCGGAGTATGCGTTCCGTCGCGATGAGAAAGGCCGCATACCTGCACTCGGCGACATCTACCGCATGGCCAAGAACAATGTCTATTACTGGTCGGACAAGACTCAGAGCATGCAGCTTTCCACGAGTACCAACAAGCTGCGTTTCCAGCTTATGGGAGACCCGGCTATGCGTCTCGCCTTTCCGGATATGAGCATACGTGTCGACTCGGTCAACGGCGAGGTTGTGTCAGATGACTCACAGCCCACACTGATGGCCCGGCAGCGTGTTCAGATTCGTGGCGCTGTGGTGAATAATTTTGACAATTCGGTAGTGGATGACTTCAGCGGTCAGCTTACGGCCGTGCTTTATGACGCGGAACGCAGCATCACCACCCAGGGCCGTCCGAGCGATAATACCGAAGGAAAGCAGGAGATTTACGATACTCAGGGAAAT
Organism: uncultured Bacteroides sp.; assembly: GCA_964489495.1. Classification (GTDB taxonomy): domain Bacteria; phylum Bacteroidota; class Bacteroidia; order Bacteroidales; family Muribaculaceae; genus Paramuribaculum. The sequence continues at coordinate 15,091 of CAZAZA010000019.1, read as the reverse complement.
ATACTGTTTACCGGATGCGGGAAAGTGGAGAATGGCCGTGTGATTATTGACTTTGCCATGCCGGAGGATGTGTCGGACAATTTCAGGCCGGCAGCCCTCAATCTTCATGCTCTTGCCGACAACAACCGAGAGGCTATCTCGTGCTTCCGCAACATATATGTTTACGGTTATGACGAGACCGCCGACCGCGACTCCATACCCCCGGTAATCGATTACGCTTATCTGAATCACTCAACCTTCAAGGATGGTGACGCGGTTAATCCTTCTCCTATGTTTATCGCCAAGATGACTGATAATGTGGGTATCAATCTGTCACAGGCCGGTGTCGGGCACAATCTGTCTATCCGTATCGACGGTCGTGACAGCTATTCCAACCTTGTTCCATATTATACGCCGCTCTCTGACGGTGATGCCGGCGGCACGCTTGCTTATCCGCTTGAAAACCTGATGCCCGGTCATCACGAACTGGCGTTCAGAGTGTGGGACACTTCGGGTAATTCGACCACGCATACCATGACATTCAATGTCACCGACCGTATATCACCCGAAATTTTCGAGGTTTACACTGATGCAAATCCCGCTACGACCGAAGCTAATTTCTATATATCGCATAACCGTCCGGATGCCGACCTGACCGTTAAAATCGAGGTGTTCTCGCTTAACGGCCGTCTTGAATGGTCATCTGAGGAAACCGACCGCAGTGATATGTTCACCTCTGCTCCGATCAGATGGAACTTATGCGACCAGGCCGGTCACCGGGTGCCCAGAGGCATATATCTGTATCGTGCAACTATAACATACGACGGCCAGACTTCGCAGTCAGAGACACGGCGCATAGCCGTCACAGGCGGATAACGTATCGTGTGAGACATATTATGCGGGGGCCGCAAATCCTTATCGGACTGCGGCCCCCGGCGTGTATTGTGACGGCTTTGTCAGAGATGCTTGCGGTAAGCACGTCTGCGGCGATGTAGCCGCCGTTCGAAATACTGCCATTGCAGCTGTACGTTGGCGTTGTCCTCAAGTTCGAGATTGCTCTCGGCATATTTGTAGCCGTTCTTTATATAAACCGGTATAAGGTCGGAGAACAGCAACGCATTGACACCCTTGCTCTGGTATTCCGGCTTCACGGCCACGAGCATAAGGTCGACCACATCGTTGTGGCCGTAAAGGGCCTTGAGTATATGGAACCATCCGAACGGGAACAGCTTGCCGCCCGACGCACGCAGAGCCCGCGAGAATGAAGGGATGGATATGCCGACACCCACGAGCCTGTCGTCGGAATCGACAATCACACAAACGTCGTCAAGACGCAGTATGCTCAGATATTTGTCGATGTAATATTCGATTTGCCGTCTGGATAGCGGTGAATAGCCGTAGAGCTTGTCGTAAGCTTCGTTGATAAGTTCGAACAGCTCGACACCGTAGCGGGCGGCAAGCTTTTTACGCGACTTGAATTTCAGTGTGCGCAGACCATATTTCTGACTGACAATACCTGCGATCCGCTGCATCTTCGACGGAATTTCCGACGGCACCATTATTTTGTATTCGACCCATTCGGCATCTTTCACATAACCGATACGTTCGATTTGTACGGGATAGTAGGGATAGTTGTAGATGGTGGCCATAGTGCCCATCTCGTCGAATCCGTAGGTGAGCATCCCTTCATGGTCCATGTCGCTGAATCCCATTGGTCCTACGATTTCGGTCATACCTTTGGCGCGTGCCCAGTTTTCAGCAGCTTCGAACAGCTTGTCCACCACGTCATCGTCATTGATAAAGTCGACGAATCCGAATCTCGCCTCATTGCGTCCGGTGCGTTTGTTCACAAGTTTGTTTATAATGGCAGTGATGCGCCCGACGGGTCTGTCGTCGCGGTAGGCCATAAACGATTGTGCCTCGCACATTTCGAATGAAGGGTTTTTGTCGGGCGAGAGACACTCTATTTCGTCAAAAATAAGCGGGGGCACGAAGCAGTCGTTGCCCTTGTAGAGGTCGATGCCGAATCTGACATATTTTTCAAGTTCCTTTTTTGTAGGATTTACAGCGCGTATCTCTATACTCATTGGTTCGATGTGATAATTGGGAATGGTTTGTTCAAACGGGTCTCGGCCCGTGTCCTGTCAACAGCCATACAAGCAGACCGATGACAATGGCCAGAAGGGCGAATATTACGGCGTAGAGTCGTTTGTCGGAACGTTTGTCGACGGCCAGACGCAGCGCGTGCACGGTGCGGTAGCGCGATTCCGGGGCGTCGGCCTGGCATTTTTCAGCAATGCGGCGCAAATGCGAGTCCTGATATTCCGAGGCGTCGAGTGCTGCTTCAAGCACCCGGCCGAAATTGAGGATGTCCTCAGAAGCTTCGGCAGGTGTCAGATGGCTGTGCTGGTCAAAACCCACGTCGATAAGCTTGAGGTTGCCGATGTTTTCGGTGAATATGATAGTCTCGGGGCGTATAGGGGCATGGACTATGTGATTGCTCTGGATATAATCGATTGCGTCGATTAGCCGTGTCTTTATCTGGTTGATATGATGCTCGGTCACGGCTTTGTCGGCTATGAGCTTGCTCAGGGGGGTGCCGTACACGTCGTCAGTGACTATGCACAGCCCGAGATCGCCTATTTCCTCGAAATCGTTGATCATTATAATGTTGGGGTGAGAGAGATTGTAGCGCACGTCAAACTCTTTCTCGATCATTGCCCTGAAACGGGGGTCATCGCGATAGTTGGGCTTGAGCGCCTTAAACATCACCCATTTGCCATGCTTCTTGCCGGTGTACACATCATAGAACTCTTCGTCCCATGCCGGCAGATGCTCGATTTCAGTCCATTTTTCCTTTTCTTTGGCGGCCATGCGGTTTGATTGGTTTTTCTAAAAGCCCTAATAAGCCTGAAAAATCAGATAAGGGTCTCCGTTAGTTGGATACAAGTAAAGCAGATTGCCTGTCACTCGATATGTATAATACCAGGTGTCTAACGGGGCGTACACCGTGAGGTAGCGGCCGTCTGCATCCCATGATATGGGATATGTCTGCCATGCGCCGTACACATCGTAACAGCTGTAGGTCCCGTTGCCGTTGCCATAGAAGTCGAAGTCGCAGTCCTGGTCCCAGTTGATGGGACCGTATTCGTCTTCGATAAGGGCCCATGTCCCTTGCAGACGGTAGTCTCCGCCATAATTGTCAGGGTCGTCGCACGAACCGAATAATATCCCGCAGCTAACAACCACGAACAAGACACACAGATATTTTTCAATTGCCTTCATTGCTTTACCTTAGTAAAATGAACAAAATTAGTATTTTTTTGATTATCGTGAGCGATATTGATGTAAATATTTGTTGAGATTGTAACGCTTTTTGTATTTTTGCAGTTCGCTAAAGGCGTAAAAATACTATTATATGAACCTGACCAGGCTTTTGCGACCATATTTTGTCAGACAGGGCCGACGTTTTGCCGAAGCGGCCCGTCACGCCGACACTGTGCAGGCCGCCCAGCTGCATCGTCTTCTGGAGGCGGCCGCCCGAACCGATTTCGGACGCCGGCATGGCATTTCGGGGAGGATGACATATGCCGACTTCGCACGCAACATCCTGCCGGCTGACTATGAGTCGGTACGCGACGATGTCGGGCGCATGATAAGGGGTGAGCACGATGTGCTGTGGCCCGGAATCACGCGGCGGTTCGCCCAGTCATCGGGCACGACGGGCGGCAAGAGCAAGTATGTGCCGATTACTTCCGAATCGCTGGCCGAGAATCACTATCGCGGAGCAAAGGCCGCCCTATGTTTTTACCTTATGCATCACGGCGAAAGCCGCATATTCGATGGCCGTACTTTCATTCTCGGCGGCAGCTATGCCAACGAGCTGCATACAGACAACCCCGATGTGAGGGTAGGTGACCTTTCGGCCACTTTGATCGATTGTGTAAATCCGCTTGTCAACTGTTTGCGCATACCCCCGAAACAAGTGGCTCTCATGCCCGACTGGGAACAGAAGCTCCCCAGGCTTGTCGATGCAGGGCTTCATGCCGATGTCACCAATATCTCGGGTGTTCCGTCGTGGTTTCTGACGGTGCTGAAGGCTATCGTCAAAAAGGCCGGGGCCGGATCGATACACGATGTCTGGCCGAGGCTGGAGGTGTTTTTTCATGGAGGTATAGCGTTTGGCCCTTACCGCGACGAATACAGGGCTATAACCGATCCTACTAAGATGCACTATGTCGAGACATACAATGCTTCGGAAGGTTTTTTTGCGGCACAGGACACAGATGATGCTTCGAACGGAATGCTGCTTCTTGTCGATTGCGGCGTTTTTTATGAGTTTGTGCCTGTCGGCCAATCGACTGACAAGGCTGTGACTGTCCGTGACCTTGAGGCCGGACGTGTGTATGAGATGATTGTCACTTCCTGCAACGGGTTGTGGCGTTACAGAATCGGTGATACTGTGCGCGTAAACTCGGTCAACCCGGTAAGAATATCGGTGGCAGGCCGAACAAAATCATTTATCAACGCGTTTGGCGAGGAACTGATGGTATATAATGCCGATCGCGCGCTTGAGGCCGCCTGCAACTTGTCAGGGGCTTCGGTGGCCGACTATACTGTGGCCCCGGTTTATGCGCATGGCAGCAGCCACGGCAGACACCAGTGGCTTATAGAATTTGTCAGACCTCCGGCCAATATGGATGAGTTCAGGCAGGCTCTCGACGATTCGTTGCGCCGCGAGAACAGCGACTATGACGCCAAGCGTTCGAAAAACATTTTTCTGGACTCTCCGGAGATAACTGTGGCACGCCGGCACCTTTTCGATGACTGGCTCGCGCTCACCGGTAAACGGGGAGGACAGCGCAAAGTGCCTCGGCTAAATAATGACAGAACTCTGATAGACATATTACTTTCAATGAACTAACCTTTAAAATCCGCATTTATGAACAAGTCAACTACTGCAATCATTTGCGCCGTGGTTGTGGCTCTCGGTCTTGCCACTCTCGGCCTGACTATGCGAAACGGGATCACTACGTTTGCCAACCGCGACCGCACTGTCGAGGTCCGCGGCCTTTGTGAGCGCGAGGTCCCGGCCAACAAGGTGACATGGCCAATAGTTTACAAACTTGTAGGCAATGACTTACCCACCCTGTATGACCAGGTAAACGCCACCAATAAGAAAATAACCGACTTCCTGACATCTAACGGTGTTGATCAAAAAGAAATCAGCTTCAATGCTCCTGACCTCAACGACCTTCAGGCCAACCGCTACAATAACGATCCGATACCGTTCCGCTATACGGTGCAGAACGTGATTACCGTGGTGTCGGGCAATGTTGACCGCATCACCGGACTTATCAAACGTCAGGGGGAATTGCTCAAAGAGGGCATAGCCTTGACCGTCAACGATTACAGCAACCAGGTGATATATGAATACACCGGTCTCAACGATATAAAGCCGGAGATGATAGCACAGGCCACAGAGAATGCCCGAGAGGCTGCCAAAAAATTTGCCGACGATTCCAAGAGTAAAATTGGCAAGATCCGTTCGGCCCGCCAGGGACAGTTTTCGATTGACGACCGCGACCCCTACACTCCCTATATCAAGCGGGTGCGCGTGGTAACATATCTGACTTATTACTTGGAGGATTAAGTCGAAAGATGTAATTTTGCAGCATAATTGCAGCAAATAAAAAAACTGACAATCATGAATATGTTTGACCGTATCAGCGCCGATATCAAGTCGGCTATGCTGGCCCGCGACAAGGTACGTCTGGAGACACTTCGCGGTATAAAAAAAGAATTTATCGAGGCTAAGACCGCTCCGGGTGCCGACGGCGAGCTGGATGATGCCACTGCAACCAAGATAATGGCCAAGATGGCAAAGCAGCGCCGCGAGACTGCCGAAATATATGCTTCGCAAAACCGTCCCGACTTAAGCGAGAACGAGCTGGCTGAGGCCGCCGTTATCGAGGAATACCTTCCGAAGCCGCTGACCGACGAAGAACTTACCGAGGCTCTGCGCAAGATTATAGCTGAAACAGGAGCTTCTTCGGCTAAGGATATGGGCCGTGTGATGGGTGTCGCTTCAAAGCAGCTTGCCGGCCGTGCTGACGGCAAGCTGATCTCTGCAAAGGTACGGGAGCTGTTGTCGTAAATTTTTACTTTCTTCACAATATGCTTACTCTTCAACAGATTAAAGAAAATCCCGACTCGATTATCGAACGCCTTGCTGTCAAGGGGTTTGATGGGGTCGATTCCATACACCGGGTGCTTGAGCTTGACGAGCTGCGCCGCAAAACCCAGCTCGCAAATGACACCAAAGCTGCCGAACTGAAAAAGTATTCTTCGCAGATCGGCGCTCTGATGAAACAGGGCAAGAAGGACGAGGCAGAGAATGCCAAGAAGGCTGTGGCCGAACTCAAGGAGGCGCAGAAAGCCGATGCCGAGGCTGTGGCCGACTATGAGGCTAAGATTCGAGAAATACTGCTTTCGGTGCCTAATGTGCCGTGCGCGATGGTGCCGAAGGGGCTTAGCGCCGAGGACAATGTGGTCGACAAGACCGGCGGTGTGATGCCTGACCTGCCTGCCGACGCACTCCCCCACTGGGAACTCGCCAAGAAGTATAATATCATTGATTTTGACCTCGGTGTGAAGATTACCGGTGCCGGTTTCCCTGTTTATATCGGAAAAGGTGCCCGTATGCAGCGTGCGTTAATTCAATTTTTCCTTGACCAGGCTAATGAATCGGGTTATACCGAAATCGAGCCTCCCTATGTTGTCAACGAGGCTTCGGGCTACGGCACGGGACAACTTCCTGACAAGGAAGGACAGATGTATTTCTGCAATGAGGACAAATTGTATCTCATTCCTACTGCCGAGGTGCCTGTGACAAACATCTACCGTGACGTAATCATCGAGGAGAAGGACCTTCCTAAGAAAAACTGCGCTTATTCGGCATGTTTTCGCCGCGAGGCCGGCAGCTACGGTGCGGATGTGAGGGGTCTGAACCGTCTCCACCAGTTCGACAAGGTCGAGATCGTACGCATTGAAAAGCCTGAAAACAGCTATGCGGCGCTCGAAGAGATGAAGGACCACGTGCAGGGACTGCTTGAAAAGCTCGGATTGCCGTGGCATATTCTTCGTCTTTGCGGCGGTGACATGAGCTTCACTTCGGCCATTACTTTTGATTTCGAGGTGTATTCTGCGGCTCAGAAACGCTGGCTTGAGGTGTCATCCGTATCCAATTTCGAGACATATCAGGCCAATCGTCTGAAGTGTCGTTATCGTGATGCCAACCGCAAGACACAGCTCTGCCACACGCTCAACGGTTCGGCGCTCGCCCTTCCGCGAATCATGGCCGCTCTGCTTGAGAACAATCAGACTCCGGAAGGAATCGTCGTACCGGAATGTCTGCGCCGTTACACCGGATTTGACATCATCAACTGATATGCTGCGATAAAGTGAAAAAAAAGACCATCTTTGACCTCAATCGTGTAGGAGTCGACGAATATCGCGGGCTTGAAAAGATTGATTTGGTCGTTGTGGCCGACAACATAAGATCGCTAAACAACATAGGCTCGCTGTTCAGAACCGCAGATGCGTTTCTGGTCAGCGAGCTGATGTTATGCGGCATTACTGCTTGTCCGCCATCGCCCGAAATACATAAAACAGCTCTGGGAGCCGAAGATTCGGTGAAATGGAGTCATTGGGATACGACTGATGAGTGCGTGGCCTCGTTAAAGGAGCGTGGCTATGAGATATGTGTCCTTGAACAAGTGGAGCGCAGTGTGCCTCTGCAGGAGTTCGTCCCCGAGCATGGCCGTCGTTATGCCCTGGTCTTAGGTCACGAAGTGGAGGGTGTCGCGCAGAACATAGTTGATCTCGCCGACCATTGCATCGAGATACCCCAGGCCGGCACCAAGCATTCCCTCAACGTCTCGGTAGCAGCGGGCCTTGCCATGTGGCAATTCTTCCAAGGCCTCTATCTGCATTCTCTCGATAAAAGTCTCTGAAACCTCAGAGGCTTTTATCAAGAAATACTTTTTGCTGAGAAATCACTCTAATAGTTTTTGAATCTCTGCTTTAAGCTGGGGAAGATGTCGCATTATTATTCCCCAAATAATATCATCAGTAACGCTGTCGTAACCATGAATGACATAATTGCGTGTATCTACAATTCTTCGTGCAGCTGTAATTTTGATACTGGGATCGAGTTTCAGTAGCCGATTCATCGCTTCCCCGATTATGGTTATATTGCGTTCGACAGCGCGTCGCAAGCACACGTCCGATAAATATATGTCGTATCGTCTTGGGCGAGTTTCAAAAAATGAATCTATCTCCAATATGGCATTAAGGATATCCTCAAGGGTTTTGTTTATTGTACGCTCCATAGCAACTTGCGGGTTTCATCAACTTCGGCGCGGAAAAAGCGATTTTTAATCGATTTATTCACAACCATATCAACCTTTCGACCCACAACAGCCTCTATTTCATGAATAAAGTTGAAAAAATTGTCTGCGTAGTCAAGTAATTCTATATTATTCTCATCAAAATCAACAAGAAAATCGACATCACTGTTGTCGTTAAAATGTGGAGTGAGAATCGAACCGAACACCCATAGCTTAGCTACCCTGTACTTTTTGCATAGGGCGATAATCTTATCTATATTCATTTCAATGAGTTTCATGCCACAAATATAACTATTTGTAATGATATAACAAAAAGCGAACTTGGAATGTGCTCCAAATTCGCTTTTTCAGTGGAGTATAGCGGACTCGAACCGCTCACCTCGACACTGCCAGTGTCGCGCTCTAGCCAGATGAGCTAATACCCCTTGTCATTTATGCGATGCAAAGTTATGAAATAATTCCCGACTCGCAAAATTTTTTGTTGACAAATTTGCGCAATTTTGGGATGTGGGCTAACTTTGCATATTATGAAAGCTTCTGTAAGAACAATCTACAACATCACATACATCTTCCTTATCATGCTCGCAGCTACCGCCTGCGGCAAACGCGACCACTTCACAATCGAATGTCGTACTTCACCCGACCTGCAGCGAATGATCATGTTCACTTATTCCGACCACAAAGGAGTGCAACAGCAGATCCAGCCTCTTACCGACGGTAAGGCCGTGATGAAAGGAAGCTGTGCCACACTCACGCTCGTCTCTGTAGGATTGGCCGACGGGACTCCTATTGCCGACTGTATAGTCGAGAACGGTGACCGCGTAAAGGTCAGTTTCAAACTCGACGCTGAGGGCTCGGGCTCATTCTCGGATATTTCGATAAAGGGAAGCAAACCATCATCGCGACTGCTGGAATTCGAGGAAGAGAACGACTCGGTAATAACCCTTGGATACGGCGAGGAACTCAACCGTGTAGTGACGGATTACGTAACCGCCAACCCCGATGACCCCGTTTCCACCGTCCTGTTGCTGCGCTATTTCGATGCCCGTGACAATGAGATGAGTGCCGACAGCCTTATGATGCGTCTCGCACCAAAGGCACGTCCGGCCACACTGCTGCAGAACTACGGAGCAATCACATCCGGACAGCTCGCCACGGAGGCTGGCGAGCGCATATATGCCTTCTCGGTATTTACCGCCACCGATTCGTTTATGATGCTACGTCCCAACGACCGCCGCCAGACACTTTTTGCCTTCACATCGCAAGGCCGCGAGCGCAGGAAGCAGGTTGACAGCCTTCGACACTTACAAGGCATAAGCGATTCGCTGCGGCTGCGTGTGGTGGAAATATCGCTTGCCGGCGACTCAGCCAAATGGCGACGTGAAATAGCCGGCGACTCGGCCAAATGGCTTCAAGCCTGGGTGCCCGGCAATGTCAGTGCTCCGTCGCTCCGCCGTCTTGCCGTGCCTCGCCAGCCTTTCTACATACTGATTGACTCAACGGGCAACCAGCTTTACCGGGGCAGTGACTTTGCAAAAGTGACCCCGGTAGCTGTGCGTAACCTTACCCCCAACAAAAAGAAAAAATAATTCCGCCACAATGCTCGTAAAAGTCCACGCCGCCGCAATGCAGGGAATCGATGCCATTCCCGTAACTATGGAAGTGGTCAGCGAAATAGGCTTCCGCTTCTGTATGGTTGGGCTGCCAGACACGGCAGTCAAGGAGAGCTACGAACGCGTCAATTCGGCAATGAGCCAGAGCAACCTCGATGCTCCGCGCCGCCGCATCACTGTAAACTTAGCTCCGGCAGATATCAAAAAAGAAGGAGCGGCATATGACTTGCCAATGGCTTTGGGCATTCTCGGCACGACCGAGAGGATACCTTCGGAAAAATTCGACGACTTCATGATTATGGGCGAGCTTTCGCTTGACGGCTCTGTGCAGCCTATCCGAGGTGCTCTTCCCATAGCAATACTTGCCCGAAAGATGGGTTTTAAAGGTCTTATCGTGCCCGAAGGCAACGTGTCGGAAGCGGCTGTGGTCAATAACATTGATGTCTATGGCGTCAGGACTCTCCGCGAAGTATACGACTTCTTCAAAGGAAAAGCCGAATTAACCCCGACCGTGGTCAACACCTGCGAGGAATTTGCCCGCGAATGCGGCCTCTTCGATGTCGATTTCGCCGATGTGAGAGGGCAGGAAAATGTAAAACGCGCTCTGGAAGTGGCGTGTGCCGGCGGACACAATATACTGCTTGTGGGGCCTCCCGGCTCAGGAAAATCGATGATGGCAAAACGAGTGCCTTCGATACTGCCCCCGTTGAGCCTGGCAGAAGCTCTTGAGACAACAAAAATACATTCAGTCGCCGGTAAATTGCGTCGGGGCGCTCATCTGATGACTACGAGGCCATTCCGCGCACCGCATCACACTATTTCGCCGGTTGCCCTTGTCGGAGGCGGCAATCCGCCCGTGCCCGGTGAGATTTCTCTGGCACAGAACGGAGTGCTTTTCCTCGACGAGTTTCCCGAATTTGCACGCAGCGTACTCGAAGTGATGCGCCAGCCGCTCGAAGACCGCCATATATCCATTTCGCGAGCCAAATACTCAGTCGACTATCCGGCAAACTTCATGCTTGTAGCGAGCATGAACCCGTGTCCGTGCGGCTACTACAATCATCCTACCCGGGCATGCAGTTGCGCACCGGGTGCTGTACAGAAATACCTGAACCGCATTTCAGGACCGCTCCTCGACCGCATCGATATTCAGGTGGAGATATTTCCGGTGCCATTTGAGGATATATCATCGGCGGCTTCGGGGGAAAGCAGCGCCACAATACGCGAGCGAGTGCTCCGCGCCCGCGAGATACAGGCCGTCAGGTTTGCCAATGATCCCGAGGTTCGTTGCAATGCCATGATGACATCGAAACAACTGCAGACCTATGCCCGCCCCGATGAGGCCGGCTTGAAAATACTCGAAGCCGCCATGGTAAAATTTGACATGTCGGCCCGTGCTTATGACCGTATACTCAAAGTGGCCCGCACCATCGCCGACCTTGACGGCAGCGAGACTGTCAACCTCAGCCACATATCCGAGGCCATCAGCTACCGCAACCTTGACCGCAGCAGCTGGGGCCGCATCTCCTCCGACATCCCCTTCCTGAAAAGCAACTAAGCTAAAGCAGGTTGTTATGAGTAATAGCGGCTTTCTTCCGAGGCGAGGCAATTTTCGCGATCTGATAGCATTCCAAAAAACAGAGTGCATCTATGACATCACCATGCTTTTCACTCATAAATATCTGAGAAGGGGTGATCGTACTGTCGATCAGATGGTGCAAGCAGCCAGAAGCGGCAAGCAAAATATCGCCGAAGGTTGCTCAGCATCATATACATCAAAAGAGACTGAAATAAAACTCCTCAATGTTGCCAAAGCCTCGTTGCAGGAACTGCTTCTCGACTATGAAGATTTTCTGCGAATCAACAATCTTCAAAAATGGGCTTTCGGGAATCCACGGCTCAATAAATTGCGAGATTTATGCACTCACAACAACGACTCATCATTTTATCGCGAAATATTCGTCAAATGTGATGCGGAAATGGCTGCAAACATGGCTATAACACTAATTCATCAGACCGATGTATTTCTCCGCCGGCTGATTGACCGAGCCCAGCATGATTTCCTGCAATCGGGTGGCATCCGCGAGCAGATGACCAGGGCCCGACTCGCCTATCGTAGCTCCCACAAGCCTGACAAGTAGGTTTTATTAGTCTAATTAGTCCAATTAGTCTAATTAGTCCAATAAGACTAATTCCTTGCCCACATCCCTCAATATTCAAAATAATTCGGCGCAGATGTGCCGCATACGCGATTTTTTTGTTAAGTTTGTAGGACTGTAACCAAAGAGCAAGATATGCGGATAGTTATACAGAGAGTGACTTCGGCCAACGTGACTGTGGACGGATCGGTAAAAGGCGCGGTAGGGCCGGGTTTCGCCGTCCTTGTAGGTGTGGCCACTGGCGACACCACGGAGGATGCATTGTGGCTGGCTTCGAAGACTGCCGGACTGCGTGTTTTTGACGATGATAACGGGGTGATGAACCGTTCGATTACCGATATCGGAGGCCGGGTGCTTGCCATCAGCCAGTTCACGCTTAACGCCTCGACACGCAAGGGCAACCGTCCGTCGTATATACACGCGGCCCCGGGCGAAGAAGCCGAGCCGCTTTACAGGCTCTACTGCGAGGAGGTTGAGCGGCTTACCTCCACGAAGGTCGAACGTGGCGTTTTCGGCGCACATATGGTGGTGTCGATTGTCAACGACGGTCCGGTTACTATAATAATCGACTCGAAACTCAGGGAATGACTATGACTATCGAGGAATTTCAGCATACGGTCGACCGCTGGATAACCGGCGTGGGAGTGCGTTATTTCTCTCCTTTGACCAATATGGCTATCCTGACAGAAGAGGTCGGAGAGGTGGCGAGAATCATTGCCCGCACTGATGGTGATCAGTCGGCCAAGCCCGGCGAAAAACTTGACCTTGCCGACGAATTGGCCGATGTTCTGTGGGTTGTTGCGGCTCTGGCCAACCAGCACGGCATCGACCTTACAAAGGCTGTCAGGGATAATATCGAGAAGAAAAATGCCCGCGATTCACAGCGGCATATCAACAATGTTAAATTGAAATAATATATATTATGGCAGACAAATATCATGACACCGTATCGGCGAGCACCGTGCTCACCGACGATGAGAAAGTTAAGGCCGCAGTAGCCAAAATCATCAACGAGCATCTTGAGGAAAACCGCACTCCCGAAGTGCTCAAGACAATATTCAACTGTATCGACCTCACGACGCTGAAAGCTACTGATTCACCTCAGTCGGTAGCCGCCTTCACGGAGCGTGTAAACGACTTCGAGGAGCAATACGGCGAATTGCCCCCTGTCGCGGCCATATGTGTCTATCCCAATTTCGCCCAGGTGGTGCGTGCCGTCCTGGAGGTGTCGAGTGTCGATATAGCCTGTGTGTCGGGCGGATTCCCGTCGTCGCAGACTTTCCCCGAAATCAAGGTCGCAGAGACAGCCTTTGCTGTCGAAGGCGGTGCTGACGAGATCGACATTGTGCTCAATGTAGGCGATTTCCTTGACGGCGACTGGGAGTCGGTATGCGATGAGATAGCCGAAATCAAGGCGGCATGCCGCGACGCCCGTCTGAAGGTGATACTTGAGACCGGGGCGTTGAAGACTGCTGAAAACATCCGCGCCGCATCCGTACTGGCTATGTATTCGGGAGCCGACTTCCTGAAGACTTCCACCGGCAAGGATTATCCCGGCGCTTCGTTGGAGGCGGCTTACGTGATGTGTCAGTGCATAAAGGAGTATCACTCCAAGACTGGCACGATGATAGGTTTTAAGGCCGCCGGAGGCGTTGCTACGACCGATGACGCGCTTGGTTATTACACTGTCGTTAAGGAAGTGCTCGGCGAGCAGTGGCTCACTAACGAATGGTTCCGTATCGGCGCAAGCCGTCTGGCCAACAATATTCTTGGCGATATTGTGGGCGAACCGGTGAAATTCTTCTAAACCTATGAAGTATTGGATTATATTTGGCGGCGTCACTGAGGGCCCTCTGACATTCGAGCAGTTGTGCATGCGCGGCTTGCCGGGACAGACCCCTGTGTGGCGGAGCGGCCTCCCTGACTGGACATATCTTGAAAATCTGCCTGAATGGCAGGAACGCGATACCGTTCAGACAGCCGTAGCCGAGGAGGCAGAGACACCTGCCGGGAAGGTGGTTATTCCGCCGCTGCCTGAGTCGCCGTCGCGGAACGACAGACCGGTATCCGACCGCAGAAACCACCCTTGGACCGCCCGCCCGACTATCGACAAGTCAAAGGACGCACCAACTTACCTTGGCTGGAGCATCGCGGCCACTTTGGTCTGCTGCACTGTCATAGGTATAGTCGCCATAGTTTACGCCCTCAGGGTCCGCGACGAAAATGCCCGTGGCTACTATGAGGAGGCACACCGTGATTCTCGCACGCTCGAATTGTGGCTTATGGCTTCGATCGCACTCGGACTTGTCGCTTTGCCGTTCAATTTGATCATTACCATGCTGTGATGGCCCGTGGCGGCAGGCGCATACTGATAACGGCGGCAGTGATAATTGTGGTTATCGCTGCCGCCGCATTGTATACTGTTTTCGACCCTGCGGAGTCGGGCTGGTTCCCTCGTTGCCCGGTCCTGATGTTTACAGGGCTGAAGTGCCCCGGTTGTGGCTCGCAGCGTATGATTCACGCGCTACTCCACGGCGATATCGCCGGAGCATTCCGCTATAACGCCATGCTGCTGATGATGCTTCCGCTTATTCTCGCGCTCGTCTGTGCCGAGCCGCTGCGCCACCGCTGCCCGCGCTTCTACATGGCCCTCAATTCCAACGCTGTCATCATCACGGCCCTCATCCTCATAGGAGTCTGGACTATAGCCCGCAACCTATTCGGCTGGTAACTTTCGACAAAAGAAAAAAGTCCCGGCCTGGGGTGGTCGGGACTTGATATAGGGTGATAAGGGGGATTAGTCGGCGAATTTGGCCTTTGCGAACTCGCGGTTGAGGCGGGCGATGTTGCTGATGGAGATGTTCTTGGGGCACTCGGCGGCGCAGGCACCGGTGTTGGTGCAGTTGCCAAATCCGAGCTTAGGCCATGA
>CAZAZA010000018.1:41782-42403 GCA_964489495.1 uncultured Bacteroides sp. | reverse complement strand
TCATATATTAATTAACTTTTAAAGTTATTTTAATTAATATAATTTAATTTTTTTCGTGCTACATCAGATCAATTATTTCCAATTAATCGAGCCTATTCTTTATTTTCTTTGGCCTTAATTAAATTAGAGGCAAACGCCTCTATATCATCGCAATCTGACATATAAGCACTTTCCCCGTCCTTTAGAAACAAAGGTATATCTCCCACGCGAGTAATTACAACCGGATTTGAAGTAAGCAGATATTCTCCTAATTTGGTTGGAAAGCCATATCTATTCTGCAAATTATCTGGTCTTGCAAGAGCTAAAACAGATGCATCCTTTAATATTTGCGGTATTATGTCTGCTTCAACTTTTCCTGTGAAAACTATATTAACCTCTAAATTTAGAGATTTAACTAAATTGATGTTATCAGAATCAGAATCAGGAGGATCACCTATTATAAATAATTTAACATCGGGAAGTTTTTTTTGTACAATTGAAAAAGCCTTTATCAATCTATCTACTCCATCTTTGTTATTTGAAGCTTTTCCACAATAGGCGATATAACGCTGAGAGTCAGTTTTTATTAAGCCATCAAATCGTGTGTTATCAACGACCATGTTGACTACATGAATTTTAGAC
>CAZAZA010000018.1:0-41772 GCA_964489495.1 uncultured Bacteroides sp. | reverse complement strand
TTCAATGCTTTTGAAATAACAAATAACCCTTGAACTTGCTTACAAGAGTCAAGATATCTTTGAGCTGTTTTCCTGCTCGAATTTATTTTTACAGCATCGGGATGCTCTGTACGTTCATGAAAAATATGTATATCTTTCCTTCTAACAAGCTTACTAAGGTACCTTGCCATTCCTAGCAGCAATACGGTATCTCCTTTTTTTAGGGAGAAATAAAATCTATAGAAAGAAATATATCTATATAGATATCGTGTGATGCGATTCTTTGATAATATATCCGACCAAAGATACTTTATTTTTATTCCCTTGTATTCGGTCGAAACCTTATCAAAACGACTTGATGGTGATAAAAATGTCCAGGTTGCTCTAACACCTAGCTCTGAAAAAGCCCTTATGAAGCATTGTTCATGATTTGTGTTTGCCGTAGTGGGCTCAAAAGAATTAGAAAGAATATAGAAATTATTCATATATTTTCGTTGAAATGTCTTCGTTTTTGGGAGAAGCTATTCACCGATGCTCTAAGCGGATAATCGAAACGAGTTTCTTCTCTATATAAGAATTGAACTACTTGTTGTATTTGATTTTAGATTTGATATAACAAACTAAATACTAATACGAAGAGTAAGTGTGTAAAAAAGACGAGTAAGGTTAGGAAAGCCGCCGAGAGGAGGTTTCCGTAAAATAACGTCAATTTTACACGCTTACACTATTTTTCATTTTTGGATGACAAGTCGATTTAGTAAAATATCTATTGATTTTTTTGAAAAACCATCCTTTCAATTCGTAATCAAGAGCTTATTGATAGAAGTTTTTGTACCAGTGGGCGAAGGCGCGGAGGCCGGAGCGGAGAGAGGTGGAGGGCTTAAAGCCGAAGTCGCGTTCGAGAGGTGTTGTGTCGGCGTAGGTTACTGGTACATCGCCGGGTTGCATGGCAACGAGGCGTTTGTGTGCTTCGAAGTCGTAGTCGGCGGAGAGTACTCCGGCGGCAACAAGTTCTTCTTGGAGTATCTGTACGAAGTCGAGGAGGTTCTCGGGATTGTTGTTGCCGATATTGTAGACGGTATAGGGCGGGATGGGAAGTCCGTCTTCGCCGGTTTGGCGTTCGGGAGCTCGGTGCATTACGCGGATTACGCCTTCGACGATGTCGTCAATATAGGTGAAGTCGCGTTTGCAGTTGCCGTAGTTGAAAATCTCGATGGTTTCGCCTTTGATGAGTTTGTTGGTGAAGCCGAAGTAGGCCATATCGGGACGCCCGGCAGGACCGTATACGGTGAAGAAACGCAAGCCGGTTGACGGGATATTGTAAAGCTTCGAGTAGGCGTGAGCCATAAGCTCGTTACTCTTTTTAGTAGCGGCATACAGCGAAACAGGGTTGTCTACCTTGTCATCAGTTGAATAAGGTACTTTTTTGTTTGAGCCGTATACTGATGAGCTGGAAGCATAGACGAGATGGCGCACTCCTTCCGCGCCATTGTCGTAACTGTGACGGCAGGCTTCGAGGATATTATAGAAGCCTATGAGATTTGACTCAATATATGCGTCAGGATTGGTGATTGAGTAGCGCACTCCGGCCTGTGCCGCTAAGTTAACGACTATTTCAGGTTTGAATTCGGCAAACAGACGGTCAATTAGTGCTTTGTCAGCTATGTTTCCTTTGACAAATGCCCATTTGCTATCAGGATGTTCGTCTGCTGTTTTCTCTATTTCGCGAAGACGGAAATCCTTGATTGCCGGGTCGTAGTAATCATTGAGGATGTCGATGCCAAGGATTTCGACTTTCGGCTCGCGCTTAAGAAGCTGGATTACAAGGTTCGCGCCAATAAATCCGCCTGCGCCGGTTACCAAAATTTTCATAGATTCTGCTTAGTAATGTTCCTTTTGTTCAACTGTTCTCCTATCTTTTTTGACAGGTGTACGGGAGATACAGGAGGCTTTTTTAGTCGCGTTTAAAGATGTCGCGAGTGTAGACTTTGTCGGTAACGCTGTCAAGGCAGCTGTCGTAGCGGTTGGCCACGATGGCATCAGACAATTCCTTGAAACGGTCGAGGTCATTTACAACTTCACTGCCAAAGAAGGTTGTACCGTCTTCGAGGGTTGGTTCGTAGATGATGACTTTAGCACCTTTGGCCTTGATGCGCTTCATGACTCCCTGAATCGATGACTGTCGGAAGTTGTCGCTGTTCGATTTCATAGTCAATCGATATACCCCGACAATTGTCTCTTTTTCTTTCGATGCATTCCACTGGCTGGATGCAGTGTAATAACCGGCCATACGGAGTACCTGGTCAGCGATGAAGTCTTTGCGGGTGCGGTTGCTCTCGACGATGGCGGTCATCATGTTTTGGGGAACGTCAGCATAATTCGCAAGGAGTTGCTTGGTGTCCTTGGGCAGGCAGTAGCCGCCGTAGCCGAATGAGGGGTTGTTGTAGTGCGTGCCGATGCGCGGGTCAAGGCCGATGCCTTCGATGATGGCCTGAGAGTCGAGGCCCTTGACTTCGGCGTAGGTGTCGAGTTCGTTGAAGTAGCTGACGCGCAGGGCGAGGTAGGTGTTGGCGAAGAGTTTGACAGCCTCGGCTTCTTTCATACCCATGTAGAGAGTCGGAATGTCCTGCTTGATGGCTCCCTGCTGGAGTAGTCCGGCAAATGTGTGGGCGGCTTCGGTGAGGCGGTTGATGTCTGTGACGGCAAGGATGGCCGCGTTTTCCTCAGCGAAGCGTGGCTGGTCGATAATCTTTGGTACTCCGGCTATGATGCGTGAGGGGTAGAGGTTGTCGTAGAGAGCTTTGCTCTCACGGAGGAATTCGGGGAAGAAGAGGAGATTGAACTGCTTGACTCCCATGGCCGCGTATTTCACATAGAGGCTACGGCAATAGCCGACCGGAATTGTTGACTTGATCACCATCACGGCATCGGGATTGACGCTGAGTACGAGGTCAATCACGTCCTCGATGCAGTGTGTGTCGAAGAAGTTCTTGACGGGGTCGTAGTTGGTAGGAGCGGCAATGACCACGAAGTCGGCATCGCGGTAGGCTGACGCGCCGTCGAGTGTTGCCGTGAGGTCGAGCTGCTTTTCAGCGAGGTATTTCTCGATGTAGTCGTCCTGGATTGGAGACTGACGATGGTTGATTTTGTCAACTTTCTCGGGCAGCACGTCTACTGCCGTCACGTGGTTGTGTTGGGCCAGAAGCGTGGCTATAGACAAGCCCACGTAACCTGTGCCTGCGACTGCGATGTTCATAATGTATCAAAGTGGGACAGAAGAACGGAAGAGATGTAAAGAACATAAGGCTGTATAATGGATGAACCTGATGTATATAATCGAAGCCTTAGTGATTTATATCTTCGGTTTTCTGCAAAAGTTTGGAAATAAAATTTTTAGAACGTATCTGGTCTGAAAACCTCGGGAAGAGGTTTCCGTTGTCATTTGTCAAAAAAAATGTACGGAGGGCCGTACTACCGACGGCGGCGCGGTTTGAGGTCGGAGAGGAGGTTGACGGAGGTGAGGATGATTTCGTTCTCGGTTACTTGAGTTATGAGGTTGCTGTAACGGAGCGAGCCGGTGTAGGTGCGCGTTGAGAATACAGGTTCTTCACCAATTATATATGGTTCGCCTCGATGCAACAAATACACAGAGTCAAAGTATTCAACTACGCACCCGCCGGGAAATGTCATGGCGTTAAGCGGCTTTTCTGCCGGTAAGTTTTCTCGTGAATTTATCTGGCGGGGTGAACGACCGGAAAGCTTGTTATCCTTTATGTTGCGGAAAACGACGCTCCCATCGTTTTTGATAAAGAATGACCGCTCTGAACCATTGAAACAGTATGCAAGGTCATTGGTGAGATCGGTCCGGTTGCCGGAAAGCATCTGATCCATCGACACAGTGCCGATAGCAAGTTCCTCCGTGTTTTTATCTACAGTGAGTTGATTTCTGATTCAGACAGACCTGTTATTTCTGATATATCTGTAATAGAGGAACCTTTAGCTTTCATTTTACGAGCAATTTCCGAAGCTTTCTCGGCTTTACCTTCGGCTCTTCCTTCCAGCTTGGCGTAGGCGAGCTGGTTGGTGATATCGCGGTCGGCTTTTTCAAATGAATTTGTATGAAAAACTGAATACATTTTATCTAAGAAGATTCGACATCAATTGATCAACTGAGTTGAACGGGCCTGCGACCTCTCCATTCTTAGCATCTTCCAAGGAACGTTCAATATTGCTTTTACCATGACGCACAGGCGTAATTGTAGCTCCATCAAAAGCCTTAAGTATCTTCTTTATCATACGGTAATCTGATGCCGTACGCAATGATAGGGTGTATTCTGCCATAATTCGTTTATCTTTTTGCTAAAAAAACAATTCTGAACGAAAAATGGAAATTTTTTAATGTATAATACGTAATGGGCGGCAGAATGCCGCCACTCCATGGTTTTATTCGAAGAGCTTTTGGCCGGTGAGGCGCTCGCGGCGGTGGATGAGGCGAGTCAGGATCATGTTGACGACAATCCAGAGCAGGAGGTCGAGAGCAAAGAGGAGGGTGATGTCGATCGTGCCGGAGAGGATGTAGTTGGCAAGTGTCAGCAGGGCCGACGCGCCTATGATGCAGGGCATTGCGACGCGCTGACGCATGCCCAAGGCAAGCAGCTTGTGATGGATGTGGGTCTTGTCGGGGAGGAAGGGATTGCGGCCGGATTTGAGTCGATGCAGGTAGACGCGCACTACGTCGAGGCACGGTATGAGCAACGGGGCAAACGCCACTGCGGCCGGATTGCCTCCGTGAGCCAAGGCCGGAAGGTGGCAGATACGTATTGACAGTACGCTGAGTATCAACCCAATAGTCAGTGCGCCGGTGTCGCCCATAAATATCTTGCGGTGCTTGGTGACGTTTCCCCAGACGTTATAGAGGAAGAACGGGACAAGTGCTCCGAGCGTGGCCACGGCCAGAACGGAGTAGAGATACAGCCCAACTCCGTAGAACACCCAGGCGTAAAACAGACAGGCAATAGCGGAAAGGCCGGAGGCAAGTCCGTCGATACCGTCGATGAGGTTGATGGCGTTTGTGATAAATACTGTGAGAATGACAGTCAGCAGGATTGCAACCCAGTCCGGGAGAATATGGAGCGAGAGGAAGCCGTGGAAGTCATCAAGGATTATACCACCGCTACAAATCAGCAGAGCACAGATTATCTGTGCCACGAATTTGGCCCGGTATTTCACGCCCACAAGGTCGTCGGCCATGCCGACAAGGTAGATAACCACCAAGGCGCAGATGATGAAACTCAGCGGCATCACCATGCTCGACAACTCGGCGAGCACCCCGGCCTGATGCATAAGCATCCCGACTCCGAAAAGCAGGAATAATGAGAAGATTATGGCCGGGAAGAAGGCTATGCCGCCGAGGCGGGGCACGGTGCCTTTATGGATTTTGCGCGGGTCGGGTGCGTCGAAAAGGTTTTTACGGAATGCGATGAGCAGTATCTGCGGTATGATGATACCCGTGAGTACGCCTACAAGGGCGAATACTGCGAGGTCGATGTAGAACCACATAAATATAATGCTTAATGCGCTTCGCGCAATGCATAATGCATAATGCGAAATGCGGAATTTAATTATAATGAGGAATGCGGAATAGGGCGACAGGATGCCGCCACTCCATTATGGGACTATTTGGCTTGGAGCTGGCGTGGGTCGATGCTGACGCGCCATTCGATGCCGTTGTCGGCCGAGAAGATGACCCGGTAGATTACACCGGCTTCGGCGGTGCCGTCTACCGATTCGACGAGAGCGTCTTTGCCGGCGTAGTCGCCGCCGATGATTACGACGCGGTCGCCTTGACGAACGTCGAGACAGCCGGCGGGTGCCACTTCGTAGTCGTCGGTGAAACGGCCTATGGCTGCCTGAAATCTCTGCATGGCCGAGGCCGGGATGGAGGCGTATCGCATTCCCTCGGATGACGAGGTGCGATAGCACCATGCAAGGTCGGCTAACTTAACGAATAATGGATAGATGTCGGTGACGCGACTCTTGAAGAAGACCACGTCGCTGATAAACGGTTTGTCCTTGAATACGAGTTTGCGGCCTATCTTGCATGCGATGGCTTCGCAGGGATAGAAGAGCTCGGGAACATCAATCCTGTCGACTTTGTGCAACAGGTCGAGCCGCCGTGTGAGGCTGTCGTAACGTACAGCCGGACGCAGACGCATGGCAAACCAGCGCAGCGGGTTGTCGAACAAGGCAGTGTTGACTATGCCGATTACAGCCTGCCTATCTACTGTTTTGTTGTCGGCTACCGTACATACTGACATTGCAGGGATGCCGGCGGGTACTGCGCCAAGCACGGCCACTATCACCGATGCCGACACGCCGCATTTCAGAGCAGCATAAGCCCAGATGCTGCGGACGGTTTCGTCTACGGATCCGCCGATGACGGCGATGCCGCGTGATTTCAAGAACGGTACGAGCTTTTCCGAAATATGACGCGACAGCTGACGCGGAGTGAATTGCGACTGGTCAAGGGCGAAGATAAATTTGCGAATCGGCGAGACGTTGCGCCAGGCAATCGCTTTGGTCTCGCCGTCGAGATGGTCAAGGTCGCGGCAGGTCATTCGCGCCACCTGCAAAACGGGCAGGCACCCTAAGGCGAACGACATAAGCAGCATGTCGGCCATAAGGCCCGGTTCGCCACGCAGGTTCGGAGCGGTTTTCGTAAGGTTACTGAAGCGGATATATGACTGTTCGTCGATGGCGGGGGCTGATGTCGCGACCGCATCCTTGATGCGTGTACGAAGGATGGCGAACATGTCGGTCGGCGGAGCTATTCCCGCCTTTACAGCCGACCGATAAAGCCCCGACAGTGCATCTATATAATGTGAGGCGGTCTTTGGCGACAGTCCCTGAACGTACATCGACACATACAGGTCTTCGAGAAGTGCAGGCGTGAGTGTCTGGATTTCGTTACGACGCGAGGCAATGAAGCCCCGCAGCAAACCTAAGGCCGCCTTGTAGCCGCTGCGAGTGTTGGCCGTGCAACTGTCAGCCTCCGATTCGAAAAACGTCAGAAGGTCTCCGAGGTCAAACTGGTTGTCGTCAAGCACTTCGCTATCGGGCATTTTTTATAATCCGCTAAAATTCAGTGTAGTTTTACAGACCCGTTGTTTTTGGATTTCGCACTCAAAACAAAGGTTCTGTCAATCGTTATGTAGGACAGCAACTCCGACATTGAAGAAATAATGAGAATTGCGGTTATGCCTTTCCGACAGCCTGAGGCAGGAGGGGATTCGGGAATGCAGGGCAAAGTTAAGAATAAAGTTTCGATATGACAACAATTCGCGTCATAAAAAACTTCAAACGGGAAAAAACGAACGAAAAACGAAGCGGCAGCCGGGTTATAAGCCGGGTTATGTCAGCCGGATGATACCTCCCGATAAAGGAGGTCCGTCACGGCCGTCTCGTCATTTATCTACGCCTGCGGTTGCCCGCCGGCTCAAGCAGCCTACCCCCCGGCAATGGACGAGCAGCCCTTAAATGCCGGTATACTTGGCCTTGCAACCCATAAGGTGTGCGGCGCCGCATGTCGCCATGCGGCCCGGTGGTCTCTTACACCGCCTTTTCACCCTTACCCCCGGCACGTGGCCGCAGGGGCGGTTATTCTCTGTCACACTTCTCTGCCGTCGCCGACAGCTTTCCGTTAGAAAATATGGTGCTCTTTGTTGCCCGGACTTTCCTCTTGCCGCACTCGGAGTCGGCAAGCGACGAGAGGCCCGGCTGTCGTTTCGCGGTGCAAAGATACACAATAATGCGTAATGCGCAATGCATAATTGCGCAATTATGGAATCGCGGCGCATTACGCATTATGTATTAAGCTAAGCGCATTTTCCTCGGGTGCGGGAGGCTCGAAGTGGAGGCAGAAGTTGCGGAGGCGGTCGAGAGGCACGGGCTGATCGTCAGGTCCAAGACCACGGCGTCGGGCCACACGGCCACATAGGACTTCGTAGGTGGCAGGCAGATAAACGAGTCGGTGTGTCACGCCAAGCCTGGCACACAAGGCCCGCAACGCGTCGCGCCGTGCCCTCTTGCACAGCGTGGCATCCACAACCACACGCTCGCCGGCATTTACAAGCCGCTCCAGCTCACGGTCGAGTTCGGCAGCAATGTCGCGATAGATGGCGCTCTGACGCTCAAACGGCAACGCTGAAAAATCAGGCCCGTAACGCTGCCAGACCATCACGTCGGCCGACAAACGGACATAGCCCGCAGCTTCGAGCTTGTGGGCAAGACAGGTTTTGCCGGAACCGCTGACACCGCACAACAGCACCACTGCGGCTCCGGCAGATATCTCGTCAAAATTCGGGGTCGGCACTGACTGGTTCTATTTCTTTGATCACATAACTGTTTGTGCCAAGCCCTATCTCTTCGGCATAGTCGAGCAGATGCGTGCCGTTGCGCTCCTCGATGCGCTCAATCAGGTGTACTTTGCCCGGATCATCGGATTTATACACCATGTCGACACTCGCTCGGTCGAGAGCAACGGGGTCGAGCGAAGCAAGTATGCCTATATCCTTCATCCTCACCATATCCGGCTCGGCCACGCAGTCGCAGTCGACCGACAGGTTGTTGGCCACATTGATAAACAATATGTTCTCGCCGGCCTTTGCAAAAACAGCCTCGCAAGCCTCGGCCATCGATTCGAGGAAATCGTCCTGCGGCGGGACAGATGTCCAGTCGACAGGAACTGTGGTCGACCGTCCGGCGGTGTGAATCCAAGCCTTACCCTCGGCTGATGCCATACCTATGGCCACATTTTTGAGCGCTCCACCGAAGCCGGCCATGGGGTGGCCCTTGAAGTGCGACAGCACCATGGTGAAATCGTAATTGCGCCAGTTCCTGCCGACATAGTTGACGGGGAGATGTTTATGATGAGCG
This sequence comes from uncultured Bacteroides sp., assembly GCA_964489495.1. Classification (GTDB taxonomy): domain Bacteria; phylum Bacteroidota; class Bacteroidia; order Bacteroidales; family Muribaculaceae; genus Paramuribaculum. The sequence continues at coordinate 32,859 of CAZAZA010000018.1, read as the reverse complement.
ACAGGTAGCTCGATCTGCCCTTCGCTGTCCATAATGTCGACCTCGGCGATGGCCGTAAAGCCATGCTCAGCTGCTGTCTGCAGGTGGTCGGGCGTGTTGTTGCGGCGTCCGTCATATGCCGTGTTACACTCAACGATAGTGCCGTCGACAAGGTGTACGAGCTTTTTTATCACATCGGTGCTCAAGTGGTTGGGATTGCCGGCCTCGCCGGTCGATATCTTTACGGCCACACGGCCCTTTGCCTCACGGCCGAGTGCACGGTAGACATTCACAAGGTTTTCGGCCGTGATTCGCGGGCAGAAATACACTACAGAAGGTCGCTTGGTATTTTCCATATACGTCTTGATTATTATAATTGAATCAAAAGTGGTTCACGGATTGAATATGTCGGGATTGAAAAAATCCTCTATGTCGCGGGCCTGTTCGAGCGCCTGCCTCGCCGGCGACTCCGGGTCGAGGTCTACCGCGCCCATATAGTCGGTCATGGCTTTCGAGCGGTTGCCGGTACGCCAATAGAGCATCCCCCGTTCAAACAGAAGCCCGGCGCGCTCGTCCGTGGTCAATTCACCTCCGAGCGCATCGGTCGCAAGGCTTATCGCCTCGTCAATACGGCCCTCCGACGAAAGTTGTTTAAGGTTTTCAATCAAACTCATCTGTTTTTTTGTTAACTTTGAAAGTCCAAAATTAATAAAAATAATCGACAACCTCAATATGAAACTATTCAGATTAGTTCCACGAAGCCTTGCAGTGATGGCGGCAGCGGTCGTTATCGCCGGATTTACAGAGGTTTCAGCCGACAGTCCGACCGACACGCGCTATAACGCCGAGCAGTGCCGTGGCTCGTCGATGCCCTACCCCGCTCCGAACAGGCCGGCGGAATATCCCGACAGCCTGACTCCGGTGCTGATCAACCATGTGGGACGGCATGGCGCTCGCTTCCCGGCCAACTCCAGGAATGTGGACAGGGTGCTCGAAGTGCTTGGAGCCGCCGACTCATGCGGAACTATCACTCCGCTCGGCCGCGAACTGATGAAGATGGCAACCAGGGTGCGCGACCTTTCGGCAGGACACTGGGGTGCGCTCGACTCGCTGGGCATGGCCGAGCAACGCGGCATTGCCGCCCGAATGTATGCCGGCTTCCCTCAACTGTTCAACGGAACACAGATCGACGCCATATCGAGCTATGCGCCGCGATGCGTCATGAGCATGTACAGCTTCCTGCATCAGATCACCCGGCTGAACAACCGCGTCGAGGTGTCGGCTGCTTCCGGAAGGCAGTACAGCCCGCTGCTGCGTTTTTTTGACCTCGACAAGGATTACCTCGACTACGGACGCGGTGACTCGTGGCGTGAATCTTATAACGAATACTGTCTGTCAGTACTCAGCGATGAAATGCTCAAGCGTTTCACCGGCGAAGGATTCGACACAGGTTCAGTGGATGTAAATGCGTCACTGCTGTCGGCCTACTCGGTGGTGGCCGGCACGGCAGCTATGGGCATGGATTGTGACCCTCTGAAGTTTTTCAATGCTGACGAACTCAACGCGCTATGGAGCTGCTTCAACCTGCGACAATATATGCTGCACTCATGCTCTACCTTGTCGTCAACCCCCATGGAAATAGCCTCTCCCCTGCTCAACGACCTGATAAACTCCACCGACCGCACTATCAGCGATATTGCTGCCGGAAAGGCGCATCCGTCGGTGAGACTGAGGTTCGGACACGCCGAGACGCTGATGCCGCTGCTCGCTCTCATGCGCCTGCATGGCTGCTACTATCTGACTAACTATTTCGACACCGTGGGACTGCACTGGCGCGACTTCGACATCGTGCCTATGGCAGCCAATCTCCAGATGATATTGTTCAAATCGGAATCGGGACGATATTATCTGCGTGTCGACCTTAACGAGAAGCCTGTACCGCTCATTCCGGGCTCGGACGACATATATGTGTCATGGGGCGCGGCCCGTGGATTTCTCGAAAACTGCATTCCTATTTACTTTCAAGACTGACACCGACTATGAATGATACTGAAACCGTTGGATACCTCCTCGAAAAATCAATAAGGGACAACTGGAACCTTCTCGCCCTTACCGACCTCGGCGGACTGTCGCTGCAGTATCGCGACCTCGCCCGCAAAATGGCAAAACTACACCTGCTTTTCGCCGAGGCCGGAATCGAGCCGGGACAACAGATTGCGCTCTGCGGCAAAAACTCTGCCCAGCTCGCTGTTGCAACTCTTGCAACGATAGCCTACGGTGCTGTTGCGGTGCCGCTGCTCCACGACTTCAAACCCGACAGCATCCAGCGGCTCGTGAACCACAGCGAATCGGTGATGCTGTTCGCCGACATGTCGATTGCCGCCAAACTCAGCTTCGACGCCATGCCGGCAATCAAGGGAGTGATCATGACCGAGGACTTTTCGCTGGCAGCCTCACGCGACGATGCGCTGACTGCTGCGCGAGGACATCTCAACGAACTCTTCGGCCAACGCTATCCCGACCGCTTCACGCCGGAGGACGTGGTTTTCTACCGCCACAAATCGGCCGATTCGCCGTTCCTCATAAGCTACACATCCGGCTCTACCGGAGAGCCGAAAGGCGTTGTGCTTCCGGAACGCTCGCTATGGTCAAACCTACGCTTCTGTATTGACGGCACACCCTATCTTTCGCCGGGCGACAGGCTGGTCATGCTCCTGCCGATGGCACATATGTTCGGCTTCGTCGTAGAGCTCCTGCTGCCCGTGGCCCGTGGATGCCAGATCAACTTCATTTCCAGACCACCTTCACCACACGTGCTTCTCGAAGCTTTCGCCAAGGTGAAACCACGCCATATTGTCGGCGTACCGCTGATTCTTGAGAAGATAATCCGAACCCGCGTGTTCCCCGTCCTCGAAAAACCGCTGATGAGGCTGCTGCTTCACATGCCTTTTGTCGACGACCGGCTCTTGGCCAACGTGAAGGACAAGATCAACAATGCGTTCGGCGGCAACATGGTGCAGTTTATCATCGGCGGCGCTCCGCTCAACTCGGAGGTTGAGACTTTCCTGCGGCGCATCGGATTTCCGTTTACTGTCGGTTACGGAATGACAGAATGCGGTCCGCTGATAGCCTACGCCCGCTGGGACGAGGCGCGTCCGTCAAGCTGCGGCAAGGTGGTGACGAGGATGGAGGCACGCGTAGAGTCGGCACACCCTGCCACCGATCCAGGCACCATATTTGTGAAAGGCGAAAATGTAATGCTCGGCTACTACCGCAACCCGGAGGCCACCGCAGCGGTGCTGAGCCCCGACGGATGGCTGAATACGGGCGACATCGGGTGCATCGATCCTGACAATTTCATCTATATCAGGGGACGTGACAAAAACATGATTCTCGGACCGTCGGGACAGAACATCTTCCCCGAGGAGATCGAGTCGATACTCAACAATCTGCCGTATGTCAACGAATCGATCGTAGTCGACCGTGACGGGCGTCTCACAGCCCTGATACACCCCGATTATGACAACGCAGCCAAAGAGAACATCAACGACAGCCGGTTGGAGGATATAATTCGCGAAGACATTAAGCAGCTTAATCAGCGTCTGCCCGGCTACTCGCAGGTAGCGGCCTACGAACTGCGCCGCGAGGAATTTGAAAAGACCCCGAAACGCTCGATCCGACGATTCCTCTACAAGTAAAAAACACTGGTTTAACATCGTTTAGCGGTGGTGGGAAACAGGGGTTCCCACCACCGCTTATAATTTTGCCGTATCAAAACAAATTTCTCCTTGGATATGGCAAACATCTCATCAAACGACACAATACTTGCCACTGTAACGGCAGGCACACGGCAGATTACCACACTGCGGATATCCGGATTCAACTCCATATCCGAAATCGTGCGACACATACTGCAGTCGGTGAAATCGGAAATAGGCATAATCACACTCTCTCTACGAAACGTCGACGAAGGCTGGACAATGCGCCGCGCCGTAAGGGTGGCCGCCTGACTACATAGCCGACATGCGTTTAAGCAGGTTATATGACGGAACTATGCCGAGTTCTCCGGCTTTTGACAGGTCGGCTGTTCCGGCCGCCTTGTTTCCGAGCTTGAAATATACGTAGCCGCGATTATAATAAGCCTCTCCGAAATCAGGCTTCAGCTCCACAGCCCTGTTGAAATATGACAGAGCGGTGGTCATATCGCCGGCCTCGGCGTAAAGTGTGCCCAGGTTGAAATAGTTGACCGCCATATCTGGCGACAGTTTGCCCACCTCAAGCAGGTCGTCGATGACCATACGCAGGTTATGACCCATAGCGCCCGTTGCCTCACCGTTCGAGACAACATCCGTCTTCAGGTCGCGGTAACGGGCTATGCCGCGCATCATCAGCGCGAGCGTGAATTTAGGTTCAAGCTCAAGAGCTTTCCCGAAATCGGCCATCGCTGCCCGATAGTTGTGGACCGACATATAGTCCATCCCACGCCCGAAGTAGTCAATCGGACGGGGCGTGTGGGTAGAGAGATATGAGGTATAATAATCTATCGACTCGAAATGGCGCTTTATCTCGTCATCGTCATCTATGCGCGGCTCACGGTTGGTTACCTGCAACAGGAAACGCAGCGAACGCGTGTTGTTGAGGTCGGTAACTTCACGGATATAATCTGCCGATTGTTTCAGCTCGGTGGGAGCCGTGTAATACGACACGACAAACACCGGTTCGGCCTCAACCATTGATGCATTGTTCTGCACACGGCCACGGATCGACTTGTTGTTGAACTCCGTCTCGACCGACGAGTTGTCGGCGATTGTGATCAGCTGCGTGAAGCGCGAAGCCACAACCTCCTGCGATTCACCTTCCGTACCGTCGGGCGATGCCACGAGGTCGACAGACCCGTCCGCGCCGGGCACCACCTGAACCTTTTTCTTTGCAAGAGCAAGCGACTTGTCGTAGTCGGCCTGTGCTTTTGGATCGCCCATGTCGCGGCGAATGTCATAGCGCAGAAAATAACCGGCTGCCAGCTCAGGATAAGCCTCTATCACCCTGTCGATATCGGCAATAGCCTCCTTGTACTGTCCAACTTCCTTGCGTATTATTGCACGGTTATACAGCATTCGGAAATCAGCCCCCCGCAGGCGCTCCACGCAGTCGAGGTCGTCGATCGCACGGTTGTAGTCGTGCACTTCGGCGCGGAGCATCGCACGGTTGAACATGGCCATTGTATTGAGCGGGTCGAGCTGAAGGGCGTAGTCATAGTCCGACATCGCCCCGTAATAGTCGTCAAGTTCGTGACGCAGGAATGCACGGTTGATGAAAAAACCGGCATATTTGGGCTGCAGCCTTATTGCCTGGTCCATATCGGCAAGAGCCTGTTCGTAATCCTTGGCACTGTTTATGGCAATGTCGGCACGCATTATGTAGCCGTTGACCGCGTTTTTATCTATTTCGAGGGCATGGTCTATGTCGGCTTTGGCCGCCACTGTGTCTTTTTTCGCCAGATACATACGCGCACGTCCGAGATAACCGTCGGCAAACCCCGGGTGAAGTCTGAGAAGTGTCTCATACGATTCACCCGCACGGTCATAATCGCCCATGTCCTGCAGGGCGAGCGACTTGTTGAACAGTATGCCACGGTTCTGGGGCATCATCTCGAGAGCCTTGTCATAGTCGGCCACAGCCTCTTCGGCGCGGCCGGTATTCTGGCGCAGCACACCGCGAAGCTCGTAGGCATCGGTCAGAAACGGATTGCGCTCCAAGGCCATAGTCACATCCTGCTCGGCGCCTTTGTAGTCATCGAGATAGAATTTGCCGAGCGATCTGTAAAAATAAGGCTGTGCAAGATATGGCTTTGCCGCAATAACAGAATTAAAATACTGTATTGCAAGAACATAGTCTTCAAAATACAGCGCATTACGCCCGATTCGCATCACCTGGTCGGTATTAATCTGCGACCAGGCCGAAACAGCCGACATCACGCCTGCTGCCGCAACAGCCACAAAGCGTGCCACCGCATGACGGTCCATCAGAACAACCATGCGGCTTTCACAAGCCATGTGCGGTTTTTAGCACTGAAATCAGTCAGGACCTTGGTCTTGAGGGCATAGGTCATGCCTATGTTGTAGCTTGCCGAAATCTGAAAGTGGCGAAACAGCTCGAAACCGAGTCCGAAATCTATCCCCACTTCTCCGGCCGCATAGTTCAGTGCGCGTATGTCGTTGTGCCCGGCAAGAAACCCGAACGAAGGACCGACGAAGGCAAACGGAGCCATATAGTCCTCAAAACCGTTCATACGGGTGTATTTGTAGCGGAGGTGGAAGGGAATATTGACGTAATGGAGGCGACAGCGGGGATCTCCGATTTTCTGCCAATCCCACAATTCTTTATCGGACATATAGAGCTTGGCCCCGCGCTGTTCGTACAGAAGACCGAAATCTATGCCGAAACCAATGCCCGGAAACATCATTTCCGCCATCAGACCGGCAGAAAAGCCCACCGACTTGTCAACTTCGAACAGATTTTGCTTGAATTTCAGATTTGTAATATCGACTCCGGCAGCCGGTCCATATCTGAACTGGGCATTCAGGCCGGTAGCCGCAAACATCATTACGAAAGCCGCCAACAGGGCAACAATCCTATTTGATCTGACTGGTTTCATATTATATTTTAATTTTTCGCGACAAAGTTAGCTAAAAATTTGAGATTTGAAGCATTTTCAACTAATTTTGCAATTCGTATGAGTATATCCACCTCTTTTAAAAGTAATGTGTGATTCTGCTTTAAAGTTTTTTTACATATTGTTGGCCTTAGCATTCGCGAGCATGCCGGCCAACGCCCGTTGGGACAAATTCCAGATAAGGAATATCTCAATAACGGAGGGCCTGTCGCAAAATTCAGTCACTTCTGTATTTCGCGACAGTCAGGGTTATATGTGGATCGGAACCCGCAACGGCCTCAACCGTTACGACAACACTTCTATGGCCAATTTCTATCATACCTCCGGCGACTCGACCACCATCCCCAACAATACAATTTACAATATATTTGAAGACAACCGAAACACGGTGTGGGCTCTCACATCCGGAGGACTGGCCCGCTACGACCGAACAAACGACAGGTTTCAAAGTGTCGGACTTCCCGGTGAAAAAGTCACCGCAAAAGGATACTGCCTCGCCCCGCAAGGCATTATCTTTGGCGGCAAAGGATCTATTTATTTCTGGAATTACGCCGACAACTCGTTTCAAAAAGTGCCGACTCAGGGAGGTTCCGACCAATATTATTTCTCGATAATGCCCTGGGGCGATAATCTGAATCTCCTTGCGACAAAGCGGGACGGATTATGGATATTCGACAAAACTTCAAAAAAGATAACAAAGTTTAAGTTTGTAAACGACAAGAACATCACCGACGCTCTGACAGACGAACACGGAAACCTCTGGTACGCACCTTACGGCGAAGGGCTCGTGTGCATTGACCGCAAAGGCCATGAAGTGGTACGGCTTAACGATGAAAACAGCAGTCTGTCATCAGGCATCTCAAGCTTCCGTATCAACGGCGACAAGATATACATCGCTTCAGGAAAAGGCATCGACATATACGACATGACTGCCGGGGAGACAGAGCACCTTCGCGCACTGGCCGACAGGCGCGACAGCGAACCGGTGTCGTTGGTATATATCGACAGCCACGGCAATATCTACGCCGGCACTGAACGCAACGGCATAAAACTCTACCACACTGTAGCGATGGAGACCTTCCGGAACTCAGACTACGAATCTTCAGTTCCATTCACCGGCTTCGTCCGACTCGACAATTCAAGGATATGGTGCGGTACTGACGGCAACGGCATATGCGTGTTCGATCCCGAGAATGGGACTTTCGACTTCGCAAAATCGACTGCCGGAATGAGAGTCGCCTCATTGGTCGACTACGACGGTTCAAACATTCTTTTCTCGACCTACGGCCAAGGGTTCGGACTGTTCGGCAAATCGGGAAAATCGGTATCGGCGCCCCCTGCCCCGTTCAGGGAGATAAGCAGACGTAACGCCGTATCGCACTACCCATACAGTCTCGCGAGACTGACTCCCCGGCTTTTCGCCGTCATTTCCGACTCGGTATATATAGTCGACCGCGACAACAACAGCATACAAACAGTCAAAGGCATCGAGGCCGGGAAATATGGCAAGTTCTATCCCTGCCACTCCGATTCATCGTTTATCATTCTTTCGAGCCAGTCGTCAGTAGGAAAGGTCGACCTGTCAACAATGACATTCGAGCCTCTATATTTCAACAACAACGTCTCAAAAATACGGGCAACCGCGTTTATGGGCGACAACCATGTGGTAATAGCCGGAGACAGCGGCATTTTCAACCTTGACATCCGGACAAAATCACTTGAGCGACTCAACACGCCCACCGTACACAATATTACGACAGCAGTGAACGACGAAGGCCGGCTGTGGGTTGGTGCCGAAAACCGCATGTTCATGTTCGACGGCGCACGCCAGTTCTCGTTCAGCTCTTATGACGGGGTGCTCCCCAACGAGTTCGGCCGGAAGGCAAGCTTGTCGAACGGCGACTACTTGTTTATAGGCGGCACAAAAGGCATCCTGTGCATTTCGAAGGACGGTGTCGACTCGATATACACCAAAAACACCGCCACCGAAATCCGCTTCACCCTCTCCGAGCTATTGATTGACGGAAAACAATCGCTGAATAAAGTATATTCGGGAAATGTCGACCTGCCCGACGGAGTCAGTAAGGTGACACTCGGATTTATCGATAACGAAGCCAACCCGTGGCGTGGCAAATTGTTCAGGTATTACGTCGAAGGTCCCGACGGGACAAATATGTTGGAAACCCATGACCGAACGCTGGTACTTAACCTGATACGTTCAAAAGGTAAGTTCAACGTAAAAGTCTCGTGCAACCGTCCGAACGGCGAATGGACCCAGCCTCAGGAGGTCATAACATTCAACAGGATGAAACCCTGGTGGAAGACAAAGACAGCCTTAGCGCTGTACGTGTCAGCGATACTGATTCTCGCGGTTCTGCTGCTGAAAAGCATTCCTGCAGCCCGACGGAAGGTGCTCCGGCATAAAAAGGAGGAGATAATCAGGCCTCAGACCGACGAATTTTCAGTCGAACGGCTGCGCGTACCAATTATTGAATTATGCAATAATCTCAGCGAAACCTTGTCGGATGTCAAAGGCGACCTTGCGGCCGATGACCCTATCATAGAAAAACTCGACAGAATGCTCGCCTCTTCGCTCGAACTGAAACGAAGTATAGATGGCGACTCTGAAAGCAAAACAACGCCTGTCCCGCAACCTGAAGTTGACACGGAGATGATGAATGAGACCGAAACGTCTACCGGCGAACCTGAACCCCAACAGGAACAATCCGATGCAGCGAACAATAAAAAACCGCCACATTCAGAATTTCTGAAAGAACTTGACGAAATAATCGACCGACATATGTCCGATCCCGAATTCGGACTTGACGACATACTGTACAGTCTGCCTATACGCCGCACTACTCTGCACAACCGCGTAAAGGCTCTCACAGGGAAAAGTACACTCGTTTATATAAACGAACGCAAAATCGAACACGCCCAGAACCTGTTACTAAATTCGACTCTTTCCATAGCCGAAATAGCAGAAAGGACGGGATTCAAAGCTCAAAGGTATTTCTCGGAATTTTTCAAAGACAAAGTGGGCGTTAGTCCGACCGTGTTCCGTAATATGGGAGGATTAGACAAGAATAATCATTTTGATTAAGTCAGATCAAGCAGGATGGTAGCTAACCGACAAAACAGTACCTTGATGAAAGTTGTCGTCTTATTGTTGACGGCATGCCTGTTCGCGGCATCAATGCTGCGAGAGCATCATCACGACTGTTCCGGAGCTCCCTGTCTGTCACTGAACGAAACAAGCCATGCTCACGCTCACCACTCGCACGGATGCGACGACTCGGGATGCCCCCTCCAGTTGTCGGCTGCTGTCAGCTTCACCAACGACAATCTGCACGCTAATCCGAACCACCTTTTACACAGCTTACAGGGAATAATGCCTCCGGAATTACATTCCGAACCTACGGCATCAGTTATCAAGATATATCAACATACAGTACATTTTTGTAGATGGTTGCCTCCACACGCCATTTCCAGAGGACCTCCCGTGGCTTAGAACACCTTGACGGAGTTAGTAAACCTTATAACCAATCTACACTAAACCAACATAATGAATTATAACATACTGTATCGAAGCTTTATAGCTTCGGCAATACTGTTCGTCGGAGCAGCCTCATGGTCATGCTCCGGTGAGGGAAAAGATCACGACCATGATCATGACCATGAATCGGAAACCACAGAAGATCAAAGCGGACATTCCGACAAACCATCGCTTCTGACCGTACATATCGATGACCACGATGCCGAGATTCTCGGTATAGAAGTCAAGCCGGTAGAGAAAGGTTTATTTCGCCCGGCGTTGCTGACCAATGCCGAAATATCCTCCTCCACATCAGGATATTCCGTAGTTGTTGCCCCCACAAGCGGGACACTGATAATACCTGACCGCGTCGCCGTAGGCGCAAAGGTTACCGCAGGCGAAACAATCGCAACTATCGATCCTTCGAAAGTCACCGGTTCAGATATCGAAGGCGTCAACGCTGCCACGTTGAGAAGTACCCGCAATGAGTACGAACGTATGAAGAAGCTGAAGGAAAAAGGATTGGTGACAGCGTCGCAGCTTAATTCGGCACGCGAAGCCTACGAAATAGCACAGGCAACCGTGTCCAAAGCGGGGACTTCGCGCCGCGCCACAGCTCCTACGGCCGGCACACTCACCGAACTTCTGTTGCCTAACGGCGCATATGTGCAGGCCGGAGACCAGATAGCCACCGTGTCACGTCTGTCGCGTCTCACCCTCAAAGCCAACCTTCCCGACCGTTACGCATCGATGTTGCCAACAATTTCGGGCGTGAAAGTCGAGATACCCGGTCGTGAAGGAGTGATTGATCTTGGCGATTACAATCTGTCACCACTATCCGATGCCGTACAGAGCCAGTCGACAGGAGGCTATATACCGGTTGTGTTTACTTTCGACAATCCCGGATTGTCGTCGGGACGCAACTCGGCCCGTGCCTACCTGCTCGGGGCTCAGAGGCAGGATGTACTGACAGTGCCTATATCGGCCGTGGTCGAGGATCAAGGCAACTATTTTGTGTACACCGTTCCCGAAGAGATGCATTATCTGAAAACTCCCGTTGAAACAGGCGCCTCGGACGGCGAACGTTACGAGATACGTTCCGGCCTTAAGGAAGGCGACCGCATCGTCACACGCGGCGCCTCGATGGTGAGGATGGCGCAGAGTCAGGGAATGCCCGTACAAGGCCATAACCACAACCACTAATCGCAACAACAATGCTTGAAAAAATAATCAGGATATCCATACACAACCGGCTGGTAACGCTCGCCATCACCGCGCTGATACTGGTTATCGGCACAGTTGCGCTCTTCGACACCGAAGTGGATATATTCCCCGACCTGAACGCGCCGGTCGTCACAGTGATGACAGAGGTTAAGGGTTACTCACCGGAAGAAGTGGAGGCTAACGTCACTTTCCCGATCGAGAGTGCTGTCAGCGGAGCCGCCGGAGTGCGCCGTGTGACATCAACCTCGTCTCCCGGTTTTTCGGCTGTCCGGATCGAGATGGACTGGGGTATAGACGAACTTGCCGCCCGCCAGAATGTCAGCGAACGACTGACCACTCTCGAAGGTTCACTGCCGGCTGCGGCTGACGCGCCGACACTCGGACCTCAGTCGTCGATTCTCGGCGAAATGATGATAATAGGTCTCCAGAGCGACACCCTCTCGACGAATGCCCTCCGGGCTTACGCCGACAAAGTGCTGGCGCGCCGCCTGCAGGCAATCCCGGGTGTTGCGCAGGTTTCGGTTCTCGGGTCGGCCGAAAACCGTTACGAAATCAGCCTTGACCCGGCAAAAATGGCATACCACGGTCTGTCACCTACCGAAGTCAAGGACGCGCTGGACCAAGTGAACGAAGACATAGGAGCCGGCTCGGTCGACCTCAACGGACGACAGTATCTAGTAAAAGCTACGGTCAACAATTCCTCACCCGAAGCTATCGCCGCCACCGTCATAGCGCCTGACCGCTCCCCCGCCCTGACCATCTCCGACATAGGGAGCGTAACGATTGCCCCGACACGACCTGCCACTGGAAGCGCTTCGGTCAACTGCAAACCGGCCGTACTTCTGACTGTGACAAAACAGCACGGTGTGTCGACCGACAAACTGACAAAGAATATCGACAAGCTGATTGCCAACGAGGCCTCGGTCAACGGCAAATCAATCACCTACAATACCGACATATTCCGCCAGAACGATTTTATCAACAACTCGATTTCAAACCTTCAGCAATCGTTGCTCGAAGGTGCAGCGTTTGTGATAATCATCCTGTTCGTATTTCTGATGAATGTGCGAACCACGCTGATCTCTCTTATCGCATTGCCCGTTTCGATCATTATCACGATGCTGACACTCAACATTATGGGGATAGGTATCAATACAATGACACTTGGCGGCATTGCCATTGCCATCGGATCACTGGTCGATGATGCGATAGTCGATGTGGAAAACGTCTACAGGCACTTGCGCGAAAACTCATTGCTTCCTGCCTCGCGACGTCAGGCTGTCACCGAAGTCGTAAGACATGCCTCGACCGAGGTAAGAATGCCTATACTCAACTCTTCGCTCATCATAACCGCGTCGTTCCTTCCGCTTTTCTTTCTCACAGGCATGGAGGGGCGGATGCTGATACCGCTTGGCGTTGCGTTCATCATCGCTTTGGCGGCATCGACTGTAGTGGCCCTGACCGTCACCCCGGCACTTTGCGTCTATTTGCTCGGGAGTGAAAAAGGACTTAAACATACCGGTACTGACAAAGATCCTTACGTTGCACGAAAGATAAAAAATCTATATGCCCGGACACTCAGTGCTGTTACTACTCCGAAAGGTACCAGAGCGGTTTGCGGATCTACGGCGGCGCTGTTTGTTTTAGCGGTGGTCGTCTTCTTCACGATGGGACGCGGATTCATGCCTCCGTTCAACGAGGGTTCGTTCACAATCAACGTCGCGTCGCCGGCCGGCAGTTCGCTTGAACACAGTGACTCGGTAGGACAAATAGCCGAACGTATCATTCTCGGTGTCCCCGGCATCACAACTACATCGCGCAAGACAGGACGTGCCGAACTTGACGAACATTCGCTGCCAATAAGCATGTCGGAAATTGAAGTGCCTTACAAACTTACTGACGGGATGACACGCGCATCGCTCGCCGATGAATTGCGCCACCGTCTTTCGCACATTCCTGGAGTGGTGGTCGAGGTCGGACAGCCTATCACACACAGGCTCAACGCAATGATGTCGGGAAGCCAGGGACAGATTGCCGTCAAGATATTCGGACCGGACCTCAACACGCTCACAACGCTTGGCAATACAGTAAAAGCTGAAATGTCAAAGGTCGACGGAATGGTAGACGTGTCTATGGAACAGATGTCGCAAAGCCCGCGTCTGACAGTGAAGCCTAAACCCGAGATGTTCGCAGCCTACGGTCTTACACCGGCAGCCTTCTCGACCTGGCTTAGCTCGGTAATGAGCGGTTTGTCTGTAGGGCAGGTACGCGAGAACGGATTTGCCTACGACCTCGTACTCACGCTCGGCGACATACATTCACAGAAAAATCCAATGGAGTATCTGCGCGACATTCCGGTGGACACACCAAAAGGCAGAGTGCCGCTGTATTATCTGTGTGACGTTGTTTCGGAACTCGGAGCCGACCAGATCAAGCGCGAGAATGTCAGCCGGTGTATGACCGTTTCGGCAAATGTCGAGGGTCGCGACGTAGGCTCGGCAGCCGAAGAGATTCAGCATATCGTCACCGAAAAAATAAACCTGCCTGAAGGTTATTCGGTTGATTTTGGAGGTCAGGCCGAAAGCCAGAAGCGTTCGAGCCGCACACTTGCCATTGCATCGATGGCCGCACTGCTCGCCATCGCATTGCTGCTCTATCTTGAGTTTCACAGCACGTCGCAGACGTTGCTCATACTTATCAACCTGCCGCTGGCACTGATAGGGGCAGTCTTTCTTCTGCGCGTTACATATGACGAAGTCAACATACCGGCTATTATCGGTTTCATATCGCTTATGGGCATCTCGACACGTAACGGAATGCTTCTGCTGTCGCGCTACAATTCGCTCAGAGACGCAGGCGTCCCGCTCAACGAACGTATTGCAACGGGCTCTCGCGAACGCCTGCTCCCGATTCTTATGACAGCACTGACATCTACCCTGGCGCTCGTCCCGCTTGCATTGCGAGGCGACGAACCGGGTAACGAACTGCAGGCCCCGCTTGCCATAGTGATACTCGGCGGCTTGTTCTCAGCCACCCTTCTGAATATTTATGTGGTCCCGGCTCTCTACCGTGTTATTGAGTCACGTAAAAACAACTCTCAAATTCAACAAAGATGAAAAGTCTGACAAAACAACTGATTTTGGCCTTTACAGCCCCTTTCTGTCTTACAGCGGCTACAATCGCCCAGAATCGGCTGCAACCGATTGTCGACATGGTCATTGACAACGACCCCATAATCAAGGCACGTACTGCCGAACTGAACGCCCTATGGCTTGACATACGTGCTGAAAACCGATTGGAAGACCCCGAATTTGATTTCGACCATTTCTGGGGATCGAAATCAACAGGCCGCAAATACACCCTCGGCATTTCGCAATCGTTCGACTTGCCGACCACCTACCGACGCAGGTCACAGCATTCCGAAGCCGTCCGCGAAGCCGCCGAAGCCGCCGTCAGACAGCTTCGGGCCGAACGTGCTGCCGACATACGCGAGGCTTTGTATGAATATGCGTTCAACAAAGCCATGGTGGCTTTCACAGCATCTGCTTCGCAACGATACGAGAAGATTGCCGAGTATTCGGAAGAGGCTACGTCACTGGGCGCGGTTACCAAAGTAGATCTGCAGAGGGCTCGTCTCGAACTTCTGTCGGCCCGTCGGCGCAACCGCCAGGCCGAAGCCGATATGATTGAATCGAAGCGCAAATTAGCGGCGATGAATGGTGGCGTGGAGCTATCGGACTCTCTACTTTCCGACCTTTCGCTTCCGGGTGTAGAATCACTCCTGCCCTTAAGCCATTACACCGAGGCAGCCGAACTGGCGCCATCTGTAATGACCCGCAGTCTCGACCTTAAAGCGGAAGAAAAAGCTGCCGGTGTGGCTAAAGCGGAACGTTTGCCCAAATTCTCGCTCGGCTATGCCTACAACAACGAGTTTGGAGACAGTTTCCATGGCATATCAGGCAGTGTCACTCTCCCGGTTTACTCCCGCGGAAGCCGTCTTGATGCCGCTAAGGCAAAATGCGTCGCAATAGAATCCGATATAACGTCAATACGATCAACTCTTGAAACAGATGTCAATTCAGCTTACCGCCAGGCAATGATGCTGAAATCTGATCTTGACGAATATTCCATCGGACTTAAGGAGCATTCGATAGGCGGCTTGCTTGACGAATCACTCGAAGCCGGGCTGATTACAGTCACCGACTACCTGCGCGACATGGGTTTTGAGGTGTCAATGGCTATAGAACAGATTGAGTGCCGCTACGAATTTGCAACGGCACTCAATCGGCTCCAACGTCTTGTCGGAGAGTGATAGGTTATTGTCAGTCGGCCGCATCCTGATAGGTGCGGGCCGCATGGCTTCTTGCCAACTCAAGCTGTTTGTCGAGTCGCTGCCTCTCCAGAGCGTTACGACGAATATCACGTATATTTACTGCCGACCTATACAGCGTGGCCACAGCTGCCGCCTGTTGGGTCGGCAGTTCTGTTGTATAGCTTTTAGAGCCTCCACCATAAGTGAGGGTCAGCTGTCCCGGATGAGTGGCGACAAAATGTCCGACACTGTCGCATTCGGGCATCATGTAGTGTATGATCTCATAGCCAAGCGAACGGTCGTTCCGCTCGCCATCATGTGCTATAGCTGCAGTCTGCGCAGACGATACACCGTCGCTCACCGATACATACGTGTGATTGACGCGTGGAGATTTCAGCGATGAAATCATATAGAACATCCCGTCGGGCGACATCCGCGCCTCGATCCCGTTGTTACCGGCCACAGACTTGAGGCCTTTGGCAACGAAGTAAGGCTCGATAGGATTGTCGACCTTTTCAATCATGCGCTGAAGCGAATCGCCTGTCAGCTTCAACCTGACAGCTTCGGCTTCGTTAGTCTCAATTTCGGCAAGAGTCTGTTTCTCAGTTACGATAGCTTTGAGATGCATTGATTTGCGACGAACATCGATTTGTCGGCCATATAGACTGTCGATCGAATCAATCAGTTGCACAGATCGGGCATAATCGCCGGCCTCGGCTGCCGTCTCGGCCAATACATACATAGCTTCGGCCTCTTTTTGCTCCCTGTAACCGCACGATGACAGGACAACGGCTGCAATCAATGATACTTTAGTTAGAACGTGTGACATCTTTAACACCTTTTACTGTCTTTATTTTCTTGATTACGCTGACAAGCGAATCGCGGTTAAGCACACCGACGGTGATAAACCCATGGAAAATGCCGTCATGTGAATCAATCGAGATACTGCGCAACGTCACATCCTTTTCCTTGTTGAGAATCGACGTGATATTGGTGACAATGCCTTTGTCATCCGTTCCGACCACGCGAAGCGAAGTCCAGAACTGCGTGCCCCCTTTGCCCGACCATTTCGTGTTGATAATGCGGTATGGGTAGTTTGTACGGATATTGGCTGCGTTCGGGCATGACGACTTGTGTATCTTGACAACACCCTCCGACGAAATGAATCCGAATACATCGTCACCATATATCGGGTTACAGCATTTTGCAAATTTGTAATTCAGTCCTTTTATATGGTCGCCGATGACGAGTACGTCGGACGCTCCCTGCTGCTTCTCGTCATCACTTACTACAGGAAGACGGAAATCGCCGGCCGATTCCACATCGTTCTGCTGATCGGCTTTCTTAATTTCTTCCTCGTAGTCATAAATCACATCATTCACGTCGAGACGTTCCGAAGCAATCGCATCGAAAAAGTCGGTCACCTGCTTAAAACCTCTGCGCTTTATGAGTTTCATCAACACCGATTCCTGCAGGTCGATTTTGCGGTTTTTAAACCTTCGCTGCAGCAATTCGCGGCCCAGTTCGGCCGTACGGTTTTTCTGCTCGTTGAGAGTCTGACGAATCTTCGTCCTCGCTTTTCCTGTCACTACAAAATTGAGCCAGTCGAGCTTTGGTGTCTGCTGAGCTGAGGTAAGCACTTCGATTGTGTCGCCGCTCTGCAACTTGTAATTTATTTTGCAAGTACGCCCGTTGACCTTTGCTCCCACACACTGGCATCCGAGCCGCGAATGTATCAGAAATGCGAAGTCAAGCACTGAGGCACCCATAGGCAGTTTGAACAGGTCGCCTTTCGGAGTGAAGACAAACACCTCCTTATACATGTCCATCTTCATGTTCTTGACAAGCTCCATCGGCCCGCTTTCAGCTGCCTCAAGAATGTCACGGACATTTTTCATCCAGTCGTCGAGCGAATTATGGTCGGTTCGGCTTCCTTCCTTGTAGCGCCAGTGAGCCGCAAGACCCTTTTCGGCCACAAGGTCCATGCGACGTGTTCGGATCTGTACCTCAACCCATTTGCCCTCCGGACCGAGGACGGTGGTATGCAACGACTCATAGCCGTTGGTTTTAGGCACGCTGATCCAGTCCTTCATTCTTGCCGGATTGGGCTGGTACATGTCGGTTACGATCGAGAATGCAAGCCAGCACTGAGCTTTTTCCTGGGCGGGTGTGGTGTTTTCATCCGTGTCGATGATGACACGGATTGCAAAGAGGTCGTAAATCTTGTCGACATCATTGTGCTGCTTCTGCATCTTATTCCATATGGAATAAATCGACTTTGTGCGTCCTTTTATGTCAAATTTCAACCCGGCCTTTTCAAGTTCGGCCTTGACAGGACCGATGAAGTCTGCGATATAGGCGTCACGTTTGACCTTGGTGGCGTTGAGCTTATGCGCGATTTCGGTAAAGACCTCACGGTTGCTGTATTTCAGCGACAGGTCCTCAAGCTCGCCCTTTATGGCATAAAGGCCCAGACGGTGGGCCAACGGCGCATACAGATAGCTGACCTCAAACGCAACATCCTTCACCGATCGCTCGTCGGGATGATGGTTGATTGACCTCATCAGAGTCAGTCGGTCAACTATCATAATGATTATCACCCTTATGTCCTCTGCAAATGTGAGCAGCAGATTACGGAAGTTGTCGCTTTGAGCTGCGACTGTCTTGCGGTAAACTGCCGACACCTTATGAAGTCCGCGTATGAGCTTTCCGACATCATCGCCCCATTTTTTCGCTATCGATTTACCGTCATTTTCATCGTTGGAATACAGATCGGCCAGAAGCACTGCGAGAATCATATCCCTGTCAGGGTCGATCTGTTCGCACAAAAGCTGGGCCGTCACCATGTTTCGCACAAGCTTGTTGTTACCGAACTGGTCAGGCTTGTACAAGCCGGCTTTCATACCTTCTCTGATTTCGGCTATCAACAGACTTTTTTCTTCTGGTGTAAACAGGGTGCCGGCATATTCCGAAAGCCGGTCGTACGCCTCGCGGAAAGTCGACAGTATTTTCAGATCAATATTTTTCTTGCCCATAATTCATTTTTTAAAAACTAATAACCAGTTCGGCCACAATTTTGTTGTCATTGCCCGGGTCGACTCTGACTCCTTTATGATAAAAATACTGTTCGTAATTGAGTTTTATATCAGCTTTCACCTTGGGCTGTATATAGCTTATTGTAGCCCCGACAGTCACTCGGTTACGGGCTGGGTCAGTAAGCGGCAGCATTCCGTTATCGGGATTTAGGCCGTTGGAGTTATTGGTAATGCCGTCCCAGCGTCCCTGGAACGACAACCGGTTGAAATCAGCCGTATTCAGCGGCATAGCATAATCGGCCATCAGGTTGTAACTGTGAGCTGCCTCGAAGCTGCCGTTAGTGAAATGCTTGTAGATATATTCGCCCTCCACCATCCAGCGGTCGTACCGCCACGTCGCTCCGCAGTTCACAAGGTTGATTCTGACCGTCGAGGGGGACAAACTTTCAAAACCTGTAATAAAAGTCACATTCCCTACATCACACAACGCCTTGGACGCAAAAGCGAGTCTTTTTTGCCATACGTTATGATCGGTAAGCGATGTTGCGTTAAAGACTCCGGCTTCGATTGAAATAGGGAAAGACGGACACTTATATGCACCCTTTATACCGGCATTGCGCGGACCGAGCATCTGTTTGTCGACAAACGGACGGTTGGCAAATAAATACGAATGCGGTGCACGCGTCGACCCGAACGTGAACGGCATGCGCATCTGTCCGGCCTGAATGGCAAATCCTCGCCCGAAGGCAAAGCGCCCCCACACATCAGTTACTTTCGTCGAGCCCCTGTCGCACAAGTCGAGTTCAGCCTTATAAGATATGCGGGGGGAAATATTTCCCTTGACACCGACACGACCAGTACGTACCTGAAAACGGGTATCGCCATTTACAGCGCTTACCTCGCCCCGCGAACGAATCATACCGTAAAGATTTATATATTCCGACAGTTCAACTCCGCATACCGACGATGAACTGCAGGCGCATATGCACATAGCAATAAAAATTCTTAACCGACTGATCATAATCTCACAAAAAAATGATTCACAAAGGTAATAAAAATTCCCGATAAGCAAACGCTATGACACCCCCCCTGCATACTACATCCCGGCAACATCACTCTATACAACAGCCTGATGCCGTGAACCAAAGGCATATAAGATTTGTTTCAATTGCATAACAAATTTTATCAAATCATGAAACGCCAACACCTGATGCATATAATACTCGCTTCCTTCATGACATTTCTTATCGGTATAAGTTCATGTAGCGATAATGTCTGGGACGAAATGCCTAAATCCATATCGTCGTTCATAGCCCAGTATTTTCCCGGAATTGGAATTTCTTCTTTCACCGAATCAAAGACCGGTTATCATGTCGACATACGCAACGACGCATCACTCGATTTCGACCTCAACTGCGATTGGACCAAAATAAACGGAAATGGCTCACCGCTCCCGTCCGACCTCGTGCTTGACCAGCTTCCGGCCCCGCTTTACGAGTATCTCGAAGCTACTGAACAGGCAGGGAGCGTATTCGCCGTGAAACGGGACAAGGACAGCTACCGACTGACTCTTCACAATTCAGAAATCGATTACGACATAAAAACCCGAACTGTCACCTACCTCAAAAATGACTGATACGCAATATTCGCGAGGATTCATGCGTTATCTTTTTTATGGACAATAACAGCATCACTATAAAAGGGGCCCGCGTCAACAACCTTAAGAATGTGGATGTGACCCTCCCCCGCAACCGTTTTATAGTTATCACCGGAATTTCAGGCTCCGGAAAATCGTCACTGGCATTCGACACTCTTTATGCCGAAGGACAGCGTCGCTATGTTGAATCATTATCGGCATATGCACGCCAGTTCCTGGGACGCATGTCCAAACCTGAGGTCGATGCAATCACCGGATTGCCGCCCGCAATTGCCATCGAGCAGAAAGTCAATACACGAAATCCGCGAAGCACCGTCGGCACCTCTACAGAGATTTACGATTATCTGCGTCTGCTTTTCGCCCGTATAGGTCGAACATATTCACCTGTAAGCGGCGAAGAAGTGAAGAAGCATTCGGTAGACGATGTAGTGGATGCTGTCAGAAAACTGCCGCCTTCGACCCGTATAGCGCTCGCTGCGCCCGTCATTCTACCCGAAAACCGCTCAATGAGCGCCCAAATCGAAATATACCGTAAAGAAGGTTATTCCCGTCTGGTGAAATCAGACGGTACGTTTGTCAATATTGATTCTCTGACCGACGACGACCCGATATTGACCGCTCCGACCTCCGATGTGATGCTTCTGATCGATCGTCTCGCAGCTACGGACGAACGTGACACGCTGAGCCGACTGGCCGACTCTGTCGAAACAGCGTTTTTTGAAGGTCACGACGATGCCGTCATCCTTGTTTATGAGCCTGACGGCGTAAAACGCTTGTTTTTTTCAAAACGGTTCGAAGCCGACGGCATAACGTTTGTCGAACCTAACGACCAGATGTTCAACTTCAATAATCCTTACGGGGCTTGTCCGAGGTGCGAAGGGTTCGGTAGGACGCTCGGTATCGACGAGCGCCTTGTCGTGCCGAACCGGGCTCTTTCTATTTACGAAGATGCCGTGGTGTGCTGGAAAGGCGAGAAAATGAGCCAGTGGAAAAAAGACCTCATCAATGTCGCGGAGCGCAACGACTTCCCGATACACACTCCATACGACCGACTGACCAGCAAACAGCTTGACTTTCTATGGCACGGAAACGAGACGTTTGAGGGAATTGACGGTTTTTTCCGCATGGTCGAAAGCAACTCGGTGAAAATACAATACCGCGTAATGGCCGCACGTTATCGCGGCAAGACCATTTGCCCGGTTTGCCATGGAACTCGACTGCGCCCGGAAGTCAACTATGTGAAAGTAGCCGGCCATACCATCACCCAGCTTGTCACAATGTCGGTGGATGACTTGCTTGATTTCTTCCGAAATATCGATCTTGACCCATTTCAGAAAAAAATTGCCGACCGATTATTGGTCGAAATCACCAACCGCCTTGGATTTTTATCGGATGTGGGACTCGGGTATCTGACCCTTGACCGGTTGAGCAACACATTGTCTGGAGGTGAAAGCCAGCGCATCAACCTTGCCACTTCACTCGGAAGCAGCCTTATGGGATCGCTATACATCCTCGACGAGCCAAGCATCGGGCTGCATTCCCGCGACACTCAACGACTGATAAACGTTCTGCTCAAACTCCGGGACATAGGCAATACGGTCGTAGTTGTCGAACACGACGAGGAAATAATGCGGGCCGCCGACTATATCGTTGATGTCGGACCGAATGCCGGACGTCTCGGAGGAAATATAATCTTCCAAGGTACTCTTTCAGCAGCCCGCGAGGCCGATGTTCCTGACAGCTACACAGTCAAATATCTGTCAGGAGAGCTGTCAATACCCACCCCCGCCTCACGCCGTACATGGCACGACTCCATTACAATTGAAGGAGCCACAGAACATAACCTTAAGGATGTCACCGTGCAATTTCCCCTCGGGGTCATGACCGTAGTGACCGGTGTAAGCGGTTCGGGAAAATCCACTCTTGTACGTGACATCTTGTTCCGTGCCTTATCGCGTCATATCGGCGACAGCGGCGATGCACCCGGCAGCTTCCGCAAACTGTCCGGCTCGCTCTCCAAGGTATCAGCCGTCGAATTTGTCGACCAGAATCCGATAGGCCGCTCTTCACGCAGTAATCCCGCTACATACCTTAAAGCCTACGACGAAATCCGCACCTTGTTTGCCGACCAGCAGAGTGCTAAGCAAATGGGGTTCACGCCTGCCTATTTTTCGTTCAACACCGACGGAGGACGCTGCGAGGAATGCAAAGGCGAAGGAACGATTACCATTGAAATGCAATTCATGGCAGATATAACCATCGAATGCGAGGCATGCCACGGACAGCGATTCAAACGGGACGTGCTGGCTGTAAAATACCGCGACGTCAATATCAACGATGTACTTGACATGACCGTAGAGGAAGCGATAGCTTTCTTTTCCGAAGATAATTCAGCAATTGCCAAACGTATTGTCAGGCGATTACAGCCATTGTCAGATGTCGGACTGGGATACATTAAACTCGGTCAGAGTTCGTCCACCCTTTCGGGAGGAGAAAATCAACGTGTCAAACTCGCCTATTATCTGTCCATAGAGAAACCCCAGCCTACGGTGTTCATATTCGACGAACCGACAACTGGGCTGCATTTCCACGACATAAGACGCCTGCTCGATTCTTTTAACAGATTGATTGAAAAAGGACATACGATAATAATTATCGAACACAACATAGATGTTGTGAAATGTGCCGACTATGTAATTGACATTGGTCCGGAAGGAGGAGATGCTGGCGGAAATATCGTCACGACAGGAACACCTGAACAAATTGCCGCCTGTCCTGATTCATACACCGGACATTTTTTAACCGAAAAACTACGATAACATATGATTATACCCCAATCGCTTCCTGCCGGTTTCATCACACCATCGGACAGACCGACAAAAATACTTTTTGTGTGTCTCGGCAACATTTGCCGCAGTCCCGCCGCAGAAGAAATTTTCCGACAAATAGTTAACGCTGAAGGGGCTAACGAGCGCTACATGTCCGATTCGGCCGGCACAGGACGCTACCATATCGGTGACTTGCCCGACCGGCGCATGCGTGTCCACGCTATCCGACGAGGATATGAGCTGACTCACCGTTGTCGTCAGGTGACTGAATCGGATTTCTATGAATTCGATCTTATTATCGGCATGGATATGTCAAACATATCAAACCTGAGAGAAATGGCGCCGACAGTCGAATCCTCACAAAAAGTATGCGGCATGGCCGCATTCTTTGGCTCATACGACAGGTTTGACCATGTTCCCGATCCATATTATGAAGGTGCGGAAGGATTTGAACTTGTTCTCAACATGCTTGAAGACGGTTGTCGTAATCTTTACGACACGCTTGAAAACAGGCGTCAGTTATCAAACTGACACTATGGTCAAAGCCCGTTTAATGTTTTTTGATTAATTCTTTCAAAAAAAGCTTGGTTAATTAAAATATACATGTTAATTTTGCAATGCAATTAATCGTTGCAAACCCTGTGCTCAGCTCCATTAGCGGTAAGAACCAGGGAATCCTTTCTTTATTTGTCACAAAACAAAGCAATATATATTATTTTTTCATAATGTGACGGCTATGATGTCCGTACCATCAAGCCTCCAAATGCATTAAATTGTTTGCCGCCATGTATTTGACGCGCATTCTTACGATTAAATTAATCTATGTATCATATCGCCGAACTACAAGCAATGACCGACGAGAAACTCGTTGAAGTTGCAAATTCCATTGGGCTCAACAACGTCGATATTTCCGACAGAGACACCGTTGTCAGCCAAATTCTCGACCAACAAGCAGACTTGGTCGCCGTCGCACCAGTAGAGAAAAAGCGGCGCGAGCCACGTCAGAAGAAAGAATCGGCTCAGACTCAAGATGAAGCGCAAGACTCAAACGTCGACGATAACAAACCTACCCCCAAAAAACGTGGCCGTAAACCTAAAGCCAAGCCTTCTGAAGAGGTAGACAACAACGAGTCGGAAACGAACCCACAAGACAATAAACCTACCGAACCCAAACCGGAAAAAACTCCCAAAAAACGAGGTCCGAAGCCAAAATCGGAATCTCTCCGCGACGACAAACCTCAGAATCCCGAAATTCAAGAACCGGCCGACACGACTGAACCGGAATCAAATTTGACTGACGAAACTTCCTCTCATCTGCCGGCTGCACCTGCCAACGAAATATCAGAACGACTTACCGGACAGCCACCCGTTAAAGAACAGGCTGCGGACAACGAACAGCAACGACCTGCAGCCGACAAGCAAAACAATCAATTCCCAAGCCAGAACGTGCAGGATTTCAGAGCCAAGACCCCGTCGCTCGGCTCCTTCTTCCCACGAGTTGAAAGAGCTTTCGTCCCCCGTTCTCAGCGCGAGAAAGAAGAGGCTGCTGCCGCCGCCGCCATTGCCGCCGCAACTGCACCGATAGTGCTGACCGAACCTACACGCGACAAACAGCAACAGCAACAAAACCAGCAGAAAAACAAGAAACAGCGCAACCGTCAGCAGCAGAACATTCAACCTCAGGAGCCTTCATATAACTTCGACGGACTTATCGAAACTACCGGTGTGCTTGAAATTGTAGCAGAAGGTTACGGCTTCCTCCGTTCAAGCGATTTCAACTACCTGCCTTCGCCCGACGATGTATACGTAACCCAGTCACAGATTAAAACTTGGGGTCTTAAAACCGGCGACGTGGTTGAGGCTTCGATACGACCGCCACGCGAGGGTGAGAAATACTTTCCTTTGTCACAGGTTATACGTGTAAATGGACGCTCTCCCGAATTTATCCGCGACCGTGTGCCTTTCGAGCATCTCACACCCCTGTTCCCCGATGAGAAATTCGACCTCACATCCGGACGTACTTGCAACTTGTCGACCCGTGTGGTGGACATGTTCTCGCCGATTGGAAAAGGACAGCGCGGTCTTATAGTCGCCCCCCCGAAAACCGGTAAGACGATCCTCCTCAAGGATATTGCAAACGCAATAGCCGAAAACCATCCGGAGACATATATCATGATTCTCCTGATTGACGAACGTCCGGAGGAAGTCACCGATATGAGCCGCAGTGTGAATGCAGAAGTTATTGCATCGACCTTTGATGAACCGGCTGACCGCCATGTCAAAATAGCGAGCATCGTACTCGAAAAAGCAAAACGAATGGTCGAATGCGGCCATGACGTGGTCATCCTTCTCGACTCTATCACGCGTCTTGCACGAGCATACAACACGGCTCAACCCGCTTCCGGGAAAATACTTTCAGGCGGTGTTGATGCCAACGCGCTTCAGAAGCCTAAACGTTTCTTCGGTGCTGCCCGTAACATCGAAGGCGGTGGTTCGCTCACGATTATAGCCACAGCGCTTACCGAGACCAGTTCAAAGATGGACGAGGTCATTTTCGAAGAGTTCAAAGGAACAGGCAACATGGAGCTTCAGCTCGACCGCAAGCTGTCAAACAAACGCATATTCCCTGCTGTCGATATTATGGCATCAAGCACACGTCGCGACGACCTCCTTCTACGCAAGGAAACACTCAACCGCATGTGGGTGCTTCGCAGATTCCTCAGCGATCGCAATTCGATCGAGGCTATGGAATTTATCAAAGACCGCATGGAGCGCACACGCGACAACGACGAACTGCTTCGCACCATGAACGATTGACAACTTTCAGCAACCCATATCTACACAGCGGATGCTTCTCATATTTGTGTGAAAGCATCCGCTAATTTATTCTATGCCAAGAATACTATATTTCTGCCCCGAGAATGACATGGCGTTAGCTTTCGGCAAAGAGAACTATACGCCAACAAAAGCTGCGTTGCAACTTCGCGAATCGGGGGCGACACTTCCTATGTGGATTGCCGATAAGAACGATTTTGTGCTTATGCCGGAAAAGTATATCGCTGTCGCAAACCGTCTGAAACAACTTTATAAGTTAGAAGGAACGCCGTTGAGTTCACTCGAAGGCGTGCGAGGCGACTTCGCTCCATGGGGTTGGAGTGCATATACTTCGTCATTATATCGTAAAGCCGGCATGAATCCTGAATTTCTGCCATCGGATTCATGCATTAAGGCTGTGAGAAATCTAAGCCACCGTCGTTCATCAATAGCCATCAACCGAACTATCTTCAGCATGATAGACGGACTCGTGTCAACATCTCCAGTCGAGATTTTTTCAGCTGACGAGGCTTTGGATATAATCGAACTCAGTTCCGGCCTATTTATCATCAAATCGCCATGGTCAAGCAGCGGTCGGGGCATAATGGTTTCCAATTACAACTTAAAGATACTGTCTAACTTTATAACCGGCACTATCCAACACCAGGGCAGCATTATGCTTGAACGATATCTTGACAAGACAGCCGACTTTGCAATGCTTTTCGACATTGACGATAGCAACGTGAAGTTCAATGGGTTGTCTTTATTCTGTGTCGAACACGGATCAGCATATTCCGGAAATATCATAACGACGCAGGAAAATCTTCGCTCTTTTATCGAACAGTCCGTTCCGTCTGTTGACTTTGACAAGCTTGTCTCGGCGACTGTCAAAGCTCTGAGCGATGTTGTATCTTTCCATTCCCCGGGATATCACGGCCCTGCGGGAATCGACATGATGATAGTGCGTGACTTAGATCAAAGGTCAAGCATAGCCCCATGTGTCGAACTCAATTTACGCTGTACAATGGGTGTAGTGGCTCGCGAAGTATCGAAACGAATAGACCTCGACCGGGAAAGGATAATGAGTGTGTCTCCCAGACCAACGAAAAGCAACACCGGTGTAGACATGTGCGGTGTAGCGGATTCGCCTTTTTTATTCAATATCAGATAAAAATTTCGTCATTTTGACGACCATTATGCCATTATCTTTGTTTTCTTACAAAGAAATCCTAACTTTGTATGACATAAAAACCAAGACGATGAAACCAACATTCAAGACAAGTTTAAGCAGGTTACGTGCTTCGATAGCATTCATATTATGTATGTTCGCAGCCTCCTCCTCAGCACAATACTACGAAATAGCCAACCAATTGCCATCGCTTATTCAACCGGCACTGTCCGGGTCATTCAGATATAAAGGATACGTAGACTTCACCGGAACAGCCGGAATGGGCACCAACCGTGCCAATTTCGTTGGGATTTCCACTACACAAGGTTTCCAATATGCCGACTGGTTCTTTATGGGTGCCGGACTTGGAGTAGATCTGGCAATTGCCCCCGATCCCAACGGAGACTTTATCAACGACAATCCTTGGCAACATATCAGGGCGTCTCAAAAACGTGTCATGATTCCTGTATTCTCTGACTTCCGTTTTATCATAGGTTCGCAGAGTGTCGGGTGTTTCATCGATTTGAAAGTAGGTTCGACGTGGCTTATAGGCAATAGATATCTTGAACTAAAAGAAGGCTATCTGTC
Organism: uncultured Bacteroides sp.; assembly: GCA_964489495.1. Lineage (GTDB taxonomy): Bacteria > Bacteroidota > Bacteroidia > Bacteroidales > Muribaculaceae > Paramuribaculum. The sequence continues at coordinate 5,046 of CAZAZA010000018.1, read as the reverse complement.
GACAGCGGCTCAATTTCTCTTCCGACCAACTCTCGGCATCCGCATTCCCATAAGCAGTTCAAATACCAAACAGGCTTTCAGCATAGGTGTTACATACCAGCTCATCACATCCAGCAACAACTATGGATGGTTTGACCGTGGCAACACTCTCAATTCTCTGGGATTCAACGTCGGATTTGAATGGTAAAATTAAAACATGGAGGACAATTCATTTCTGAATTTCAAAAGGCCGCTCATACGGCATGCAGGAGTAACAGGGAACAAAGGTCGCATAGAAATTTGCTTCATGCTTGTAAAAACTCCCTCTGGCATGGGTGTCAGGGTGGTAGACACTAAACTTAATCCTGTCACTGCCGATTACCGTCTGTATTCCGGTGCATTGTCAAATTGTTTACGTGAATGCGAAAACATCCTTGCAAGGCAAGCCGATGCCATCAGTTGGTCAGAGAAAGCTGATGACGTAATCTCTCTTCAATCAAACCCTCAAATAATCCATATGCTAGCATTATGCGACAACATAGTGGATGAGAGCGGGCACACTCTGACCTTCTCTCGTGAACCGGCCAAAGTCAGATACAACATCCGCCATGAAGGCGAAGATAAGTCGGGACGCATGCAGGGATACATCACGGTCGAATCAACAGACGGCGAACGTGTGGGTGACGCAAAATTTATTTCCGACAGTTTTGTCGCATCCGGCGACTCCATTTATCCGATACTTTCTATCGGAGAAAACTACGACAATCTCGACACTTTCCTCGTCCCTTTCCAAAGACAGCAGCTCACGGCAATATTGTCGGTGTTTCTTTCATATATCGACAACGTAGAGATCAATGTCGATGGTTTCGACATAGTATACTCCAAGTCGACTGAACGACTCACACCTACGATAGTCGTGGAAAAAGTCGACTCAGACAAAGCCCTCTATCTGCGCGTCCAGGCATCATCAGCCAATCTCCCGGCCGACATGACTGATAAGTTCTACTTGACACGCACAGTCTCGGAGAGTGGCAATCTTCTCGTTGTCAAAGATGTCGAACCATTGGACATGGAGTCATGCAGAAATATGGTCGCTCAGGCCATAACTGATTATGCACCGTCAAAAAAGGAAGCACGTGATTTTTTCCATGAAGACGACATCTTTATAATACCCGAAAACCTTGCATCAGGTTTTCTTTTCAAGGGATTACCGACATTGCTTACCAAGTTCCGCGTAATCGGCACTGATAAGCTTTCGTCATACAAACTCAAGGCTGTCACACCAAAACTGAATGTCAAGATTTCATCGGGCATAGATTTTCTTGAAGGAACAGCCTCGATTGAAATTGATGAACAGAAATTCACTCTCGCCGACATTCTCAACCAATATTCCCACAAACGCTATATTGAACTCGCAGATGGCAACCGGGCCATTATAGACGAGACATATATGAAGCGTCTGGAAAGAATATTCCGTCATAGCGACAGCAAGAACCAAAAGATTAAAATATCATTTTTCGACCTTCCGGAGATTGAGGCTCTCTTAAACGACCGTCTCCAGGGGCCGGGCATCACACGCCAGCGTAAGGTTTACGAAGGATTCAACAGTCTTGCCGCACAGAAGCTAAAGGTCAAAGGGCTGAAAGCAACGCTCCGTCCTTATCAGGAAGAGGGTGTAAAGTGGATAAAATATCTGTATGACAATAATCTCGGTGGCTGCCTGGCCGACGACATGGGCTTAGGCAAAACTGTCCAGACAATTGCAATGCTTCAGCAGATATATCCTAAGTGCACTATGCCAACTCTCATTGTCATGCCGCGAAGTCTGATTTTCAACTGGGAGAACGAGCTACGCAAGTTTGCTCCATCTCTCACCTATTCGGTGTATTACGGCAGCGGGCGCGATCTTGACGAGTCTCTAAAATCAAACATCGTACTGACCACTTATGCCCTCGTAAGAAATGACATCGACCGTTTACGCAAAGTTGGTTTTCAATATGTCATACTTGACGAGTCTCAGAATATAAAGAATCTGACAGCCCAGATCACCAAATCGGTCTTTCTACTCCAGGCCGAACATCGGCTTGCAATTTCCGGCACCCCTATAGAGAACAATCTCACCGAACTCTATTCTTTGTTTCATTTCCTGAATCCGACGATGTTCGGCTCAGCCGATGACTTTAACCGCGATTATGCATCTCCCATTCAGCGCGATGGCGACGAACTGGTCGCCGAACAGCTTCGCCGGAAAGTGTTTCCGTTTATCCTACGTCGACTGAAAAAGGATGTACTCACCGATCTGCCTGACCGCATCGACCATACAATGACTGTGGAAATGTCACCCGAACACGCAGCCTTCTACGAACGCCGTCGCCGTAACTATCAGCAGCAAATCAACGATTCAATAGCGGAGGAGGGTATCCACAAGTCACAGTTCCTTATTTTTCAAGCACTCAGCGAACTGCGACGTATCGCTTCAATTCCCGAAAGTCTTACAGACGGGCGAATCCGGTCTCCTAAGCTCGATTTGCTCACCGAGCAACTTGAATCTGCTGTTACAAACGGCCACAAGGTCGTGGTGTTCTTCAATTTCATAGCTGGCATCGAACTCGCCAGCGAAGAACTTGAAAGGCTTGGTATTGGTCATGAAATCATGTCCGGCGCAACGACAAACCGTCAGAAAGTCATCGAACGATTCCAGAATGATCCTGAATGCAAGGTTCTGCTGATGACTCTCAAGACCGGAGGCGTGGGTCTTAATCTGACTGTTGCCGACACAGTCATTATATTCGAACCGTGGTGGAACAAGGCCGCCGAAGAACAGGCTGTAAACCGCCTCCACCGCATCGGACAGACGGCAAAAGTGATGAGTATTTCACTTTACACCAAAGATACAATCGAAGAGAAGATTCGCGAGCTTCAGGAACAGAAATCGCTCCTTGTCGATGCTATAATAAGCTCCGATTCTTCGGGTAAGCAATTGTCGGAAGATGATATAAACTTCATTTTAAGCAAATAAAAATGGCTGATTCAGACGTTTTATTAATCGAAGTCCCGGAAAATGATAAATTAGTGAAAGGAGCTAATTATCTATGTAATTTATTTACTAAAGACCATTTGGCACGATTAGCGAGACCTATCGGAGAGTTGATTCAACACAATCGTATTCAATGGGTTGATTCCAAAGGCAATCCGACTTCCACGCCAATTTTTCTATTGAAAAACGGAACTATTCGCACTTTAGGTCAGATGCCCAAAGATGATCTTGCCAAACTGACGACATTGTTTTCTATAAACATCAATAATTCCCAGATATACATAGACCATCTCAATCGGGAAGTAATCGATATTTTTGAGATTATGGCACGTCAGGGATTTATGGGATCACGTCAATTGTGCGAGCTAACTGGGAACGAAAATACCGTAAAAAAAGAATATTCGTGGTCGAGTTCTTTCCATATTCAACCTCCGTTCGATCAGTGCCAAGTATTTTACGACCCTAAAGGCTATAGGTATCAGGACAAACAAAATCTATTATACTTAAAGGTTCCATATATATGGACAAATGCTTTTATAAGCCGTGTTTATCCGCTTGCCAACAAATCAGTTATACAACTCGATACAATTTCGAAAGAGGAGGATTTGACGACATATACAGCTGAGTCAACCCTTATACCGACTGTCGAAATACTGTCCGCTCTACATAAAACCGGGCAATTGGAAGCGGGCAAAAGCAAACTCCTCACACAAAGTATGCTTAAACTTGCCGATAAGTCAATAGCGATGCCCGAACCGACCGCTTGGGAAAATATAGCTGAACTGCAGAATTGGTGCCATCATGTAATCGAAGTGGCATTCATGATTTGGGCCGAAACAAGCAGTCGCAAATCTATCAAGACAACAGCCGCAAAAATAAAAGACTTTTGGGACCGATTCAAGTTGCAAGTGTTCAAACACACTCAGATGGTATCATTGCTGCTACCCCATATCACCGGTATAACATCCTCAATTATCAGCAATTCGAGGGGTTTGCTTGTAATCGAATCCGTGAATGCTCTTTTAAAGGTTTTCTCCTCATCAAAAAAGAGTTGGCTTGACGTAGAACAAATCAAACAATATATCTATTTGGAAAACATGGAGAATGCATTAGTCCTCCCATGCTTTTCTCCCTATTATTCAAGCAATGTAACGATTCCTTACGACATAATCACACGAGAAAATGTCAAGCCAGACACCGTCTACCATCTTTGCGGTCGACCTTTCATCGACGGCTATCTCATGGCTCTTGCTGCATTAGGCTGTGTGGAAGTGGCTATGGAAAAACCCTCGGACAAAGAAACTTATATTTCAGGCGTGAAGTATGTCAGGTTGACTGATGCCGGACTCTTCATGCTTGGAATAAAAAATGATTTGGAAATTAAAGCTGAGCCACAACTTCTTCAACAATTCGAGATTGACCCCGAACGCCTGATTATTCGTATACTCAGCGGGCCTCCAATTTATAATAACTGGATCGAATCAATATCACGAAGTATCGGCTCTAACCGCTACCTTGTCACCGAAAAGAAAGTTCTCGACAGATGCACGGGCATAAAAGACATCGATGCTCTGGAGCACTTTTTCCATAACAATATCTGTGCTAATCCTGGTCCGGCTTGGGAGAAATTTTTTAATGGCCTCAAACGTAAGGCAAGTGCTGTAGTACAGTCCACCGGACAATACTTACTCTTTGAGGTCGCCAAAGACGACCCAGAATTACATAAACTGATCACCACCGACCCACGTTTGCGCGGCAAGGTATTGCGTGCCGAGGGCTATATGGTGCTTGTCGAACGCACCTTTATGCCCCTCTTCAAAATGGTACTAAAAGAACACGGCTACTTCATCTGATCCCTCCCCCCCTGATTTCATAATGGAGTGGCGGCATCTTGCCGCCCTATAATGGACTGGTGATATCATCTGCTCACAGAAATTTCTGATTAACGCGAGTTCGGGATAATAGATACCCCAAAAAAGTTGAATCGGCAGCTTGAAAAAGTTGCCGATTCTTTTGGTAATATCACTGAT
>CAZAZA010000017.1:0-42802 GCA_964489495.1 uncultured Bacteroides sp. | reverse complement strand
CTGACCGTGCGGTACATCACCGCCTTGGTGTAGTTGATGCCGAGTTTGTCGAGGAGGTTTGTGTCGCCGTTGTGGACATCGCTTACAGCAAAAAGGAAACGTTCTTTGCTGTGCTTGGTCAGGTAGGGCTGGAGGTCTTCGAGACGGCCTGTGTTGGCGTGGAAAATTTTGCGCTTACGGTAGACAATGTACTTCTGGAGATAGAGCGCGATTGACTCGGTGGTGCAGAAATATTTCATCGTGTCAGGTATATTGACACGCATTTCCTCGCACAGACGGAAGAAATGGTCAATGGCTGTACGCGCGGTGAAGATAACGGCCGTGTAGTCGGCGATGTTTACCTTCGACTGGCGAAACTCCTTCGCGCTAAGTCCCTCAACTTTAATGAACGGTCGGAAGTCGATCTGAACGCCGTATTTCTCGGCGATTTCGTAGTAGGGCGACTTGTTCGATGCGGGCTTGGGTTGAGAAACCAATACTTTCTTAACTTTCACTCTTTCTCTATTTATAAGGTTCAAGGGCATTGATAATTGCACTCAGATGGTAGATTATCAACAAGGGTACAATTTCGAGTGTGCAAAGGTACAAAATAAAATAGACCAAGGAGGAGGGAATTGTGTAAAAAATTCTAAATCCTTTAAAAATAAAGGTCATTCGGGCCAATAGATAGAGCAAAATGCCTATTCCGCACATCACTGCCGACAGCCCCGGATCGAAAAGAACCACTATTGCAGGCACAGTCAGGCCGATGCCGAGAAGCGACTGCGAGGCCACAAATCCCTTGACCCACTGCCGGGCTTCGACACGCCCCGTGAACACATGTCCGACCACCGTGTAGGCTGTAAGCTGGAAAATGTAGCAGGCGGCCGCCACTCCCGTGAAAATAATTATATGGAAGAACGGCCAGCTGCTCAGTCCCGGTCCGAGACTTGAACTGAACAGCAGGATGCCCTCGCCGACACACAGCAGCAGCACGAACGAAAGAGTCATGCGCATCTCGCTGACAGTGGCGTCGTCGAAGGCGTTTGACCGGCGTCGCACCTGCCAGAGGTCGTGCACGAGCGATGTCAGGAACGACGAGTAATGGCGGATGTTGAGTGCGGCTACCATAAACACGCCGAGTATCAGGCACACCACCCCTGAGTCGTAGCCCGGAAGGAGCGGCCGTTGCATGGGGGCGAGACCCTTAAGGTAGGGGATATGACCGGTCACGGCCACGTGCTCGGTGACAACCCTCGGGGCGTCGGCCTCGCGGCAGAATGTCAGTGAATCGGCTGAAAACGGATTTTGGACTCCGGAACGCATATCGTGAGAGAAGGGGGTTATTCGATTTTCTGGCTGAATGTGACAGTCTCAGGCTGACGAAGTGCCAGGCTGACGGCCTCGACGGGATCGGCAGCCACAGACCACAGCCCTGTGTGGTCTGACCGCATGAAGCCCTGCTCGATAGTGCGCCGGAGCATCTGCAGCAGCGGTGTGTAATATCCGTCGATGTCGGCAATGACCACGTTTCCGCCGTATAGTCCGAGCTGTCGCCATGTGATTATCTCCATCAGCTCTTCGAGTGTTCCGCAGCCTCCCGGCAGGGCTATGGCCGCTCTGGTCATTGAGGCCATCGTACGTTTGCGTGAGTGCATGCCGTCGGTGACAATTACCTCCGACAGGGCAGGATGTCCCCATCCCCGGTCGGCCATAAACTGTGGGAGCACGCCCACAGCGCGTCCGCCGGCCTCCACAGCGCCCTCGATTGAGGCCGCCATAAGTCCGGAGCGTCCGCCTCCCGACACGAGTGTCATGCCCCGCAGGGCTATTTCGCGGCCAAGAGCATATGCCGCCTCCTTGTACTCGGGATTGATGCGCGCACTCGACGCGCCATACACCACGATGGCGTTGGGTAACATCTGATTCATGCCACAAAATTACAAAATATCCGGCAAACGCCGTCAATTTTTGCCTTTGAGGAGCGACTCGAACAAGTGGATGTAGCGCCGGGCGACGCTGGTTGACGAAAAACGTTCGCCTACCGACTCATGCAGCCGTTCGTAAGGCGGGATCGCCTTCAGGCCCCACATTATCCCCCTGGCTATGTCCTCGTGGTCGAGGTAACGGGCTATGTAACCGTTCTTGAGGTGCTCGGTGACTATGTCGGCCTGCCCTCCCTCGCCGAATGTGACCGGCAGGCATCCCGAGGCCTGTCCTTCGATGAGGGTGCCCGGGAGCGTCTCGTAGAGCGACGTTGAAAGCACCACTTTCGACGAGGCGTAGAGTTGTCGGAGCATGTGCCAGTCGTTGACCAGCCCCAGGTGCCGGTAGGGAAACCGCAGGCGGTCGAGCTTCGTACGGTCGCGGAGTTCGCCGAAGAACACTGCCATGCTCCCCGATGCCACGTCGGGGTAGTTGTCGAATATATAATTGAGCGCGTCGATAGCTATGTCGAGTCCCTTGATGGGGTCGTCGAGTCGTGCCGCGCCCATCACAATCAGGTCGCGGGAATAGTCGAGGTTGAATGTCTCGATCTCGTGGGTGGCCCGTATGAGGAAACTCTCGACAGGGAAGGCGTTTGGTATCACCTCCACCCGCTGGCAGCCGAGAAGCGAGCTTTCGGCTGCTTTGCCGGCCAGCCAGTTGCTCACGGCCACAAACGTGAACCGGTGGTCGGCGTAGAGTTGCCTTTTTTTAAGCCACACCGAATGCGAGAGGTCGTTCATCCGTCCCGACAGCAGGAACGGGCATTTGCCGCATTCCTCCCTGAACCGCTTGCATTCGTAGGCGTGGTGGCATATCCCCGTCATGCACCACATGTCGTGCATGGTCCATACCAGGGGTTTGCCGGTCGCTGCCAGATGCCTCAGCCCTGTTATCGACATAAGTCCCTGGTTTATCCAATTGATCGCGACGACGTCGGCCTCGCACACCCAGGGGTGCTTATGCACCTCCATGCCTATGTTGGCTATCGACACCTTGAACAGGTCGGCGCGGTTGAAACCGTTGCCGAGGAGGATACGCATGCGCTCAAGCATGAATTTGAAGCCGCGCATGCCTCTCGACCCGACTTTGTCGACAAACTCGCTGTCGCTGACTTTGGTGTACACCACCATTTTAGCATCCACGCCTTCGCGGCGCAGCGCCACCATTAGCCTGTAGGTGACTACGGCAGCTCCTCCGAGCATGTCGCTGTGGCTGATAAGTACGACTTTGAGTTTGTGTCGGCTCTCTTCTTTCATCTTTTGTTTCGTTGTTGTGGTGAATGGTGCGGAAGGGGTATGGGTTTATCTGGCCGAAGGCCCGGTGTCTTTGCCGCCGAGCACGCCGGGGCGTATGTCGACAATCTCGATGTCGCGGAGCTGGAGACGGGCCTCAAGATAGTCGCGGAACTTGGCGCGCTGTGCCTGGCTCATTGCCCGGTTGAAGCACACCATGGCCACGTTGACCGTGTCGGGACGCCCCGTGGCCACGCTGCTGAAAAGCACATGGCGCGTCACTGCCAGGTCGCCGACTTCGGGAAACAGCACCTTGACCTCCGGCGATATGGCTATGGCCTCGGAGGCGGTGCGCCTGCGTTCGGCATTGATGCCCCGCAGGGAGTCGATGGTCTGCTGCTGGCGCTGTATGGTGCTCTGGGCGAGCTGGTAGATGTCGCGCACCGAGCCGTTGCTGTCCTGGAGGTCGTCCTTGGTCATGGGCGAGTCGCCCTGCACTATGTGCAGCTTGGCTCCGCGCAGGTTGTAGGCCGGAAGCGCGTTGCTGAGGGCCAGTTCGAGGGAGTCGGCCGGCAACACACGACCTATGAGCGTGAGGTTGATGACCCTTTTGCCATTGACAATGGATGCGTTGCTGCTGAGCACCTGGGTGGCGGGGAAGTGGCATTCGGCGGCTACAAACCGCGATACATTCATCTCGAATTTATTCTGACGGAGCATGTTGTAGGTCAGATAAATGCTCGGAAGCAACGTGAGTATGGCCACGATGTAGACGATGCGGCGCACCCGTTGTTCGCGTACGGTGTTTGTCGTATCTACACCCTTGTATTTCATTAGCTTGACCCCGATGAATGTTGCCAGGGCTATGTAGATGGAGTTGATCAGAAACAGGTAGAAAGCTCCGAAAAAATAGTTGAACTGCAGCGTGGCCAGACCGTAGCCTGCCGTGCAGAGAGGCGGCATAAGGGCCGTGGCGATGGCCACGCCGGGAATGACGTTGCCCTTGAGCTTGGAGCCTATGGCGATAATGCCGGCGCCGCCGCCGACAAATCCTATCAGCACGTCGTAGATGGTCGGCGAAGTGCGTGCCAGCAGTTCGCTGTGTCCCTGTGCGACGGGGGATATGAGGAAATAGATCGTAGAGGCAAGCACCGAGAAGCCGGCGGCCATTATCAGGTTGCGGAGAGCGCGTTTGATGAGGTCGAAATCGTGGATTCCCACGCCCAGCCCGATGCCGATGATCGGGCCCATCAGCGGCGAGATGAGCATGGCTCCGATAATCACTGCCGTGGAGTTGGTGTTGAGGCCGAGGGAGGCGATGAGGATGGCGAGGATGAGGACTATTATGTTTACGCCACGGAACGACACGCCCTCGCGGATGTCGGCTTCGGCCTGGGCCTGCGGAACGAGCTGGTCCTTAAGTGTGAAATAATTCACGAAGAAATTAGTAATGCGTGTGGCAAAGTTTTGCATACTCATATGTATTGTGTTAGGCATTGTCGGTGGCACGGCGTATCCGGTGAAGCCGTGGTATCGGTATCCGCTCGAACCGGACGGCCGCCCCCACATACAGGGCGAGCAGTATGGTGCGCACCCCCATGTCGGCCCACTCGTTTCCGGTGGCTATGGCCAGCGACAGCCCGTAGAGGGCGAGGGCGGCGGCAAAGTAAGCGCACATCCTGCCGGTCTGGTAGGGTATCGGGTAGCGTCTGCGCCCCATGGCCCACGACACCGTCATCATGGTGGCGTAGCATGCCAGGGCCGCCCAGGCGCATCCCATATAGCCCATGCGGGGCACAAGAAGCACGTTGAGCGTGACGGTGACTGCAAGTCCCATTAGCGAGAACCAGGTGCCCCAGATGGTGCGGTCGGTAAGCTTGTACCACACCGACAGGTTAAAGAATATGCCGAAGAAAAACTCGGCTATCATAACTATCGGCACAACCTTGAGGCCCGAGAAATAGCGAGGGGAGATAAAATAGCGGAGAATGTCAAGATAGAACATAACGCCAAGAAAAATAATCATGGCGAATATGACGAAAAATTTCATCGCCGAGCTGTAGGCCTGCGTGCGTGATCCCCCTTCCTCGGTGTTTCGTGAGAAAATGAAAGGCTCGTAGGCAAAGCGGAAAGCCTGGATAAACATCACCATCACCACCGCGATTTTGTAGTTGGCCCCGTAGATGCCCACCTGGGCCATCGCGTCAGCCTTGTCGGCCACCAGTTCGGGGAGCAGTATCTTGTCGAGCGACTGGTTCATCACCCCGGCGAGGCCGAGGATGAGCAGCGGGAAGCTGTAGACAATCATGCGCTTCCACAGGCCGCTGTTGAACCGCCAGGCAAACCCTCGGAGTTCGGGGAAAAGCAGCAGGGCCACTGCCGCAGAGCTTATAAGGTTGGACAGGAATATGTAGCCTATGCCGAATCCGGGGTCGTAGAGCGCTCCCATAATCCCGGGCGACTGGGCATCGAGCCAGGGACAGAGGAGTATAAACCACAGGTTGAAGCCTATATTCAGTCCTATGCCTATGAGTTTGAGCGTGGCGAACCGCAAGGCGCGTCCGCGAAACCTCAGCCATGCGAACGGAATCGAAGTGACCGCGTCGAGAGCTACCGCCACCGCCATCATTCCTGCATAGGAAGGATGCCCGGTGCAGTCCATTGCCTGCGAGACATTGTCGAGAAACAGGAATACCAGCAACAGAAACAGGGAAGAGGAGGAGGCGAGTGATATGAGAGCTGTCGTATAGACTTCCCTCGGGTCTTTGTAACTGTCGTGGTTGGCAAAGCGGAAGAAGCCTGTCTCCATGCCGTAGGTGAGAATAATGAGCGCGACTGCCACAATCGAATAGACGTAGGTCACTACACCGTATTCGCCGGTGACAAACACGTTGGTATATAGCGGTACGAGCAGCCAGTTGAGAAATCTACCTACTATGCTGCTCAGCCCGTAGACGGCCGTGTCTTTTGCCAATGATCTGATTCCGGCCATTATTGTCGTCAGTTTTGTGTTATGTGGTGAATAATGATGTCATTTCGTCGTTGCTCCCCGCTGCGTACCCCAGATGGCGGTATGCAAGTTCGGTGACTTCGCGTCCGCGAGGCGTTCTTTTTATAAAACCCTCTTTGATGAGAAAGGGTTCGTATACCTCCTCGATTGTTCCCGGATCTTCTCCGAGAGCGGTGGCGATGGTGGTGAGTCCGACAGGGCCGCCCTTGAATTTGGTGATGATCGTCGTAAGAATCTTATTGTCGATCTCGTCAAGTCCGTACCGGTCGATATTGAGTGCCTCCAGGGCAAAGCGTGCTATCTCGGGGTCAATCACGCCCGAGCCTTTGACCTGCGCGAAGTCGCGCACTCGGCGGAGCAGGGCGTTGGCTATACGCGGAGTGCCACGGCTGCGGAGTGCGATCTCGCACGCGGCCTCGGCGGTGCATTTCACATTGAGCAGCGATGCCGAGCGCAGGATTATCTGTTCGAGTACTTCGTGGTCGTAATATTCCAGATGGCAGTTGATGCCGAACCTCGCACGCAGGGGCGAAGTCAGCAGGCCGCTTCGTGTGGTGGCGCCGATGAGGGTGAACGGGGCGAGCGCCAGCTGCACTGAACGCGCCCCGGGACCTTTGTCGATCATAATGTCGATCCGGTAATCCTCCATGGCCGAGTAGAGGTATTCCTCGACCACGGGGCTGAGGCGGTGGATTTCGTCGATAAACAGCACGTCGTTTTCCTGCAGTGAGGTCAGGATGCCCGCCAGGTCGCCGGGCTTGTCAAGAACCGGGCCGGAAGTAACCTTGAATCCCACGCCCAGCTCGTTGGCCACGATGCCCGAGAGTGTGGTCTTGCCAAGCCCGGGTGGGCCGTGCAGCAGTATGTGGTCAAGGGCTTCGTGGCGCATTTTCGCGGCCATGACAAACACTTTCAGGTTTCCGACCACGCTGTCTTGTCCGCTGAACGCGTCAAACTGCGACGGGCGCAGCGCCTTGTCGATGTCGCGTTCGGGGCCTTCGGGTCCGGTTTGCGCCTCGCGGATGTCGAAATTATTGCTCATTTGCTTTCAAATCGTTAGTAGTCAGTTGGCCGACTCGCCGCACTATGCTCTGAGGGTCGATAGCCGTCAGGCATCGGTAGTCGCCGAACCGGCATTCCCGGTTGCCGAATATGGAGCAGGGGCGGCACGGTGTGTCGGAGCCTATCGCGTTGTCTGGATCCTGGCGCCAGCCTGTAAACCCGCAGGCCGGATGGGTCTGACCCCATACGCTCACCACCGGTATGCCTGTCAGCGAGGCAAGGTGCATGTTGCCGCTGTCCATCGTCACCGCCGCGTCCATATGGCTGAGCACTTCAAGTTCGCGGGCGAACCCTAAGCCCAGACGGGCCATTGACACGGTATTTCCGATACCTTCCGTCATGCGGTCGATGGCTGCGGACTCTTTTTCGCCAGCGCCGAACAGAAACAGGCGCGTGTCCTGTCGTCCGGCGAGTGCGGCGATCACTTCGCGCATCAGAGCCTCGGGGTAAATTTTCCCGTGGTGGGCGGCAAAGGGGGCCACCGCGATCCAGCGTTCGCCCGTGGCTTTGTTGCCGGCTATTTCCGACACGTCGGGGAGCGTTTCGCCGAACACGCTTCTGAATTGTGGCACTGCCGTGAATCCGGCGGCGCGGAATGCGTTGCGGTAGCGGTCGAATGATGTCTCGAGAGGCTGGAAGCCGCTCCCCGGAGCATGATGCAGGAGGCGGCGGCGCTCATGACGTTTCTTGTCGATGGCCGACACAGACACACCCATTGCCCACGCAAAAGCCCTGAGCACCTTTGTGCGCGTCACGTCATGGAGGTCGACGAGCGTCCCGAAGCGGTACGACGCATACAGGTGTCGGAACAGTCTAAGCAGTCCGTGAGGACCCGCATATCGCCGTTTCAGGTCGACGCCTTCGACTGTCAGGTTGTCCGGAGGGTTGACAAATATACCGGCGACGGTGCTCTTCGTCACCATAACGAAGCGCGTATCGGGGTATGCCCGGCAGATGTCGTAGACTACCGGGATCGACATTGCCACGTCGCCCAGGGCCGAGAAGCGCGTGATCAGTACGGTCTTACGTTCATTTTTTGCCATAGAGCACCGGATTTGAATCCGGGTCGTTGTACATCTTCATCTGTTTGTACACCTTCATCTTTTTACGGCCGGCCTCGATATCGGCAAGCAGAGTTGTGATGGAAGTGGTCAGATCCTCCCGTTGCTCAAGCAGGGTGCGCAGCTTTGCACGGCACTTCTCTATGTAGTCGGGAGCGGCGTCGTTGCGGTTGACTTCCACCGACATGTGATAGATTTTGAGGGCGAGTATCGAGAGTCGGTCGATGGCCCAGGCGGGGCTTTCGGTGTTGATTCCTGCATCAGGCTGCGGCACTATGTCGCGGTAGAGTGTGAGGAAATAGGAGTCGATACGTTCCACCAGGTCGGTGCGGTCCTGGTTCGAACGGTCGATGCGCCGCTTAAGAGCCAGTGCGTCAACAGGGTCAATGTCAGGGTCGCGGATGATGTCCTCCATGTGCCACTGCACGGCGTCGATCCAGTTTTTAGCAAACAGGTCGTGCTCTATCGTGCCTTCATCGAACGGGTTGTCTGCTACGGCATCGATGTCGTCGGTGTCGTGATAGAGCTGTGTGGTGTTCCAGAATATGCGGTTGCACTTTTCAGCGAAGTCCATAGTAAAGATGCGGTTAGATGGTTATAAGTCCGGTCTCGGGATCTTCGGAGAGGTCGGAGTTTTCAGAGCTCTCGGAGACCTCGCAGTTCTCGGAGTTTTCAGAGTTCTCGGAGGACTTCAATGACTGGCTGAGGCGGTATTCGAGTGCGCTGAAGAACTTGAAGTTACCGGGCATGTCGTGATAGTACTCGCATGCTTTGCGGGCGTAAGAGAGAGCCTTTTCGTTGTCGTTGTTTTCGCGGGCCACTCGTATGCCTCGGCTAAGCAGCCTGTGCACGGCGGTGAGATTGTGCTCCATGGCATATCCGAGAAGCTTGTCAAGGGCTTCGATAAATTCGGAGTATGGGAGTGTCGCGAACAGAGCGTCCTCGCATTCGGTGATGTTTCGTGCGCTCACGGTCTCGTCACGTCCGATCATTGCCATGACGGTGTCGCTGTCGAGCGATTCCTGCTGATCGGCGGCGGGACGCTGGCGGCGGAACTGCTCGAACGACTGCTCGGGGAATGCCTCTTCAAGCGGCGTTCCGTCCTGTACGGCTTTGATGCGTGCCTTGAGAATGGCTGTGTTGCGGGGGTCGTAGGCCTGAAGGCGCGAAGCCATTTCTTCGAGAGTGTGCAGCGAGCAGCGCCGGTGCACGCACTTGGCTGCGGTGCCCTGACGGTTGAGGCTCGGCGTGTAAATCACCTCGTCGCCTACGTTGGGGGCCTTTATTACACCGTGAATCGATATAATCTCGCCTCGTGCCATATAAATGGCCGGGGCGGAGCTGTCGTTGGGCTGGATAAATCCGAAATTCGGACCCATACGCGATATTTTGCCCATGGCGGGGATGAGTTCTTCGGGAACTTCGTATTCCTCCTCTTCGGGTTCGTAGGGTTTGCGGAAACGGCTCGTGCGTCCGATGTCGTGAAGGTCGATGCGTCCGACAACCTTGGGGGTGGAGAGTATCGGCGTGTTGCTGAACACGTCCGCTTTGTCGCCGGCCGTGGTATAAGAAGCGTCGTGGGCGGGTCTGGATGTGCTGTCCGAAATATTCCTACTGTCAGCGGTTTCGTCAGATTCGTAAGATAAAATGTCGAGGTAGCTGATCGAGGAGATTGGCAGAAGCCGTACTTTTCCACCGCTGAGGCGGACGGCGAGAGCATTGTCGTTGGACGACACAAAATTACCACGGAAGATGTCTGAATCTCCCTTTGCTGTAACAAACGCTATTTCCAATGGATGATCCTTGTCGATCATGCCGGCGATTAAATCTTTCATAAAAATTCTCAAAAATATGATTTTGCAAAGATACTGCCAATTCCAAACAATTCCAACTCTTTTACATACTTTTTAAATAAAAGCTGACACAAGGCTATTGCCGGGCTGGCGCTTAATATGCAACACTTTGCGCTATTGACGTGTTGATAGATTGAACCGTCTGCAAATGTCCCCGGACAATCTGGAATGAAGTACAACGACAGTCGACATACATTGCTTGCAGCGGCCGTGCTTTTGTGCGGCCTTGCGTCGTGTGATTTTGTGTATGATTACGCCCGTTGTGTCAGCGACAGGTCGGTGGAGATTGTCAACGACTGGAGTGACGCTCCCGGCGCTTCGCCTGCCGGCATGGCCTTCGTGTTTTTCAAGGCTGGTGAGACGGTGCCGTGGCGTTTCGATTTCCCCGGCATCCGTGCCGGCGAGGTAAAGCTGCCGGCCGGGTCGTATGGTTTCCTGAGTTACAACGACGACACCGACAGCGTGTTTTTCGACGAAAGCTCGTTTGACGCTTATGCGGCCTTCACGCGTGCCGACTCGCTGCCCCCGCCTTTTGTATCGGACGAGCCGGTGGTCGAGAGCCCCGACATGCTTTGGGGGTGTGCGATAAGCCGTGTCGAAGTGGCCGAGTCGGGGAAAAATGTGGTGGTGGCTCCCCAGCGACCTGTCTCGGCAACATACGACTGGATGATTGCCGGTGTGGAAAACCTTGGTGGCGTGCGGGCTATGAGCGCGGCTCTGAGCGGCATGTCGGGAAGCTATGTGTTCTCAGGACGCGACAGTGTCAGATACCCGGTGACGCAGACTTTCAAGGCTGTCCCTGTCGGCAACGCTGCTTTGGGGGGCCGGTTTTACTCGTTCGGTATTCCGGATCGACCGGCATCTCCCAATATACTCCGGCTGTTTGTAAGGCTTGCCGACGGACGGCGGTTCGAGTACAGTTTCGATGTCACCGACCAGGTGCGCGGGGCTCCCGACCCGATGAAGGTAAGCCTTTTGGTCAGCGGACTCCGGATAGAGCCTTCCGACACAGTGCCGGAGGGCGGATTCGATGTGGCGGTCGACGGCTGGGAAACTGTGGTGGTGAACATAAACGACTGAAAGTTTGTCATATTGTTAGATTAACCGGAACAATTAAAAAAACATTATATGAAAAAGTTGTATTATTATCTGGGGCTGGTGGCAATAACGGCTGCGCTTGTGGCCTGTGACTCCGACAATGAGCCTGCCGCACAGCAGGGCGACAAAGCCATAAAGTTCAGTGCCGTTGTGCCTGAGAGATCTCGCGCGGCTTCGACCACTACGGCGACAATCAAAGATTTCGTGGTTTATGCCTTCACCGAAAACGCCACGCTGATGGACGGCGTGAAAGTGACCCGCAACGGCGGCTCATGGACCTACTCGCCCGAAGCTTACTGGCCTGTCAGTCCGGTGAACTTTTATGCTTTCAGCCCCGATATTTCGTCATCGCCCAACATCCAGGGCACTACCGGAGGAAACATACCCGATTACCTGAACGACGGTATCGTAGACCTCCTGTATTCGGTAAGGAGCGGGGTGATGCAGCAGGCGGCTCCGGTGGAAATGAATTTCCGCCATGCAATGTCGAATGTCAAAGTACTTCTCAGCTCATCTAACCAGCGCATAGCGGTAAAAGTAAGTCATATAACAATCAACAACATTTATATACAAGGCACATTCGATTTCCCGACAACGTCGACTCTTGCCTCTACACCCGAGGTGACCGGCTCCTGGAGTATGCTGAAGAATCTCAACAGCATGCTGCTGTTCTATGCCATCAGCGCCGATGAGGATGCCGTGCTGACACCGGTGCCAACCGACTATGCCGTCAACAATCTTGAACACAGTTTCACGATTCCGCAACAGCTTGCCGATGTGAGCCTGTCGGAGGAGGGATATGCGGGTACTTACATATCGGTTGAATGCGCGATCTATGACACAGCAACCAATGCCAAGCTGTGGCCAAACACCCATACGCCCGATTATATGCTTGTACCGCATACCGAAGTGGGCCGCATTGTGTATCCGGCCACTTCAGACGTTGTCAAGGAATGGCTTCCAGGCCACGAGTATGTATACAATATCACCATCAACAATCCTGATGTGCTCGACAAGATCGAATTTGACGTGACAGTCGACGACTATGTCATCGACCGTATGTGATTTAACGGGGTGGTCACCCCGTTTTTTTATGACGATAATTCAAGGAATAATTGTAATTTTGTAGTGCGATTATACCAGCGTCGAATATTTGGACGATTATGATTACATTACGAAACGCAACTATCCTGTCAGCCATGTCGCTGGCCGCGTTCGGGGCGGTGGCACAGATCAACAGTCCCTGTGCCGACGGCTACCTGACACGCAGCCGGTCGATGATGAGCGACCGCATATATACCGGGGCTTTTGACCAGGCCCGCGAAGCAGGCCGTGTGGCTGTCTCGCCGTCGGAGGAGCAGTTATATCTTGAGGCCGTGGCGGCCTGTAAAACGGGCTTCTCCGGCGCACGCAGGCTTCTTGACGGATTTGCCTCCCGCTATCCAGAATCGCCGATGATGCCTCTCATAAGGGTGGCCATGGGAGACTGTTTCCTCGAAGAAGGCAATTATCCCGAGGCTCTGGCCCAATACCGGCTCGCCGGGAAAGGCTCGCTCGGGGGTACGGATGCCGAAGACCTCGCTTTCCGTCTTGGGTACACATGCCTTATGACCGGCGACTATAAGGCTGCCGAGCGGCATTTCGCATCGCTGGCCGGTTCGGCCGAATATGCCGAAGCATCGAAATTCTATAACGCCTACCTTTGTTATGCCGGCGGCGACTACGATCGCGCCCTGAAACTGTTTGCCGGGGTCGACCGCAGCGGCGAACCGGGCTGTGCCGCACCTTACTATGAGGCCCAGATATTCTACAGGCTCTCGAAGTGGGACCGTGCGGCCGAAATCTGCCGCGCGCTTGTAAACCACCCGGTTGTGCCGCAGTTCACACCGGAGGCTACCCGCATACTTGGCGAAAGCCTATGGCACTCGGCCACAACCCCCGACATGCGCGGCGAGGCCGTAGGGCTGCTGTGGAAATATGCGGCCTCGGTCGAATCGGCCGAGCCGTCGGCCTTATACATACTCGGCGTGAGCGAGTATGAGGCCGGACGTTACAGCGAGGCCATCGGACTGCTGCAGCGCGTGATAGCCGACCGCGACCCCCTTGCGCAGAGCGCTTATCTTTATATGGGTCAGTGCTATTCGCATACCGGCAACGCCAATGCCGCGCTAATGGCGTTTGAACACGCCTACCGGCTCGACTTAAACCGCGAGGTGTCTGAGACGGCATTCTACAACTATGTGGTGACGAAGATGGGCGGCGGAAACGCCCCGTTTGCAAGCAGTATCTCGATGCTTGAGAGTTTCCTGCGTCAATATCCCGACTCACGTTATGCATCCGACGTAGAGTCATATCTGGTTAACGGCTATCTGACCGAGAACGACTACGAGGCAGCCCTCGCCGGTATTGAGCGTGTGAAACGCCCTACTCCTAAAATCGAGGGCGCACGTCAGCGGGTGCTGTTTGTGCTCGGCACGCGCGACTATGCCAACGGGCTTTATTCGCAGGCTCTCCGGCGTCTGACAGCCGCCGAGGCAATCACTCCGGCAAAGGGTGGCGACGCGTCGGTCGCCACTCAGTGCGTGCTTTGGGCCGGCGATTGCCGGTATGCCCTGGGGCGGTATGACGAGGCCGCTTCCGACTATCTGAGGTATCTGAAACTTGTGCCCGCTTCCGACGGTAACCGTCCGACAGCACTTTACGACCTGGCTTACGCACGTTTCGCCTCACACCGCTACGGCGACGCCCTGACCGATTTCAAGCGGTTTGTAGCGCTCAGGGGCATATCGCCGTCGGTAGAGTCGGATGCTTACTGCCGTATGGGCGACTGCCGGTATTATGCCGGCAACTATGCCGACGCGGCCGCCGACTACCGGCAGGCTTACGAACTCAACCCGTCGGCCGGCGATTACCCGCTTTTTCAGCTTGCGGTGATGAAGGGCCTCCTGCGCGAACACAAAGTGAAGATTGCGACAATCGACGAGATGATACGTGCCTATCCGGGGTCGCCGCTTGTCCCTTCGGCCCTGCTTGAGAAAGCCGAGAGCTATGCCGCGCTCGACGACCAGGATTCGGCTCTGAAAACATACAAAGAGCTGACACGCCGTTACCCGTCCACCTCTCAGGGGCGCAAAGGGCTGCTGCAGCTGGCCATCACCCATCTGGCACGCGGTTCGCGCCGCGAGGCTGTCGAGGCCTACCGCCGGGTCATTTCCACCTATCCCACGAGCGAAGAAGCTTCGCTGGCGCTCGACGACCTCAAGCGTATCTATGCCGAGGAGGGACGGCTCGACGAGCTTACAAAGTTCCTTGCCACAGTCGGCAACGCTCCGTCTATCGACAGCTCGGAGCTTGATGCCCTCGCATTCGACGCGGCCGAAAAGGCATACACTTCGTCGCACGACACCGGGCGTATTGACGAATATCTTAAGAAATACCCGCAGGGTCGGTACCGCCCCCAGGCCCTTTACTATCTTGCCGAATCGGCCTCGGCCGCAGGCCGCAACGAGGAAGCTATACGTATAGCCGCCGAGTTGCTTGAAAATCATCCCGACGCTGAGGCAGCAGAGGAGGTCATGCTGATTAAGGCCGATGCCGAGGCAGCCACCGGCCGCACACGTCAGGCATTCGACACTTACAAAGCCCTCGAACCGCGCGCTTCAACCCCGGGAATACAGCGCAGGGCGCGTATAGGCATGGTGCGTCAGGGAGTGGCCACAGAGGCGTGGGCCGACGTTGTAGCCGCCGCCGAACGCCTTGGCGCGACATCGGCCGCCGGGTCGGACTATCTGTCGGAAATAGGATGGAGCCACGGACGCGCCCTTGCGGCTCTCGGACGACATGAGGAGGCCTCCACATGCTGGCGGAAAGTCATCGACCGTTCGCCCGGCGACGAATATGCCTCGCGTAGCGCGGTAAGCCTCGCGTCGATGCTTCTCGACAACGGACAGCTCAAGCAGGCGCGCAAGGTGGCCGACACGTTTATCAACTCCAATCCCCCCCAGCCGTATTGGCTGGCGCGTGGGTTCATAGTGCTCAGCGACGTGCTCAGGCGTCAGGGCGATACTTTCGAGGCCGACGAATACCTGCGCAGCCTGCGTAACAATTATCCCGGCAAGGAAGAGGATATATTCAGAATGATTGACGAACGACTCAAGAATTGACCGACAGATGAAACTTATCAATATATTGGCATACACGGTTCTCGCTGCCGCTCCGCTGACAGCCCTACAGGCTTCGGGACAAGGACTAAGGCAGGAAATCACCGTCGAGCATGACATCGTGCCCGAGAAGCGCGAGGCTCATAAGCTGCCCCTTGCGCCGGCTGTGACACTGCCTCCGGTGGCCAAGTCGTCACTTTCCATTATCAGCAAGGGTGTCGGAATAACCCTCGACCCCGCCGCCTCGCTGCTCGGCCCCGCCGCTTCGGGACAGCTCGCCCCCGACACCACGAGCCTCGGCTACGCGTCGCTGGGCTATTTCCCGCTATACAATCTGGAGGCTTCGGCCGGGATACGCGGACGCCGGGCCAACCTTGCCGGAGGCGCGTGGATGCAGTTTGACGGTTACAATTACTCGCGTAGCAACCCGCTCATCCCGGGTCATGACAGCGATTACCGCCGCAATACGCTGACAGGGGGCCTGAATGGCACGGTGGGCACACCGCACGGTGTGCTTGGCGCGTCAGCCGTATATACCGGCGACTGGTATCGGGCTCCTGAGCTCCTCGATCTGAAGAGCCAGTCGTTCGAAGACTTCGGCATGCGCATTGGATTCGACTCGCCGCTCCGCCGCCATGGCGTGACGTGGAACGCCGCCTTCAGGTTCGGCACCGCCGGGTACGGCCATAATTCAACGTGGCCGGCTATGGAGTACGACGACGCGCTGAACGGCCGCGTGCGCGAGGGCCTCTTCGCTCTCGAAGGAAACGCGTCCGCTTATACATCCGACAATTCAGTGGCCTCGGTCGGTCTGTCGTTTGAATATCAGCGCGACAACCGCCGGACAGTTGCCATATTCGACCCCGCAGCCGCTTTCGGACCTGCATATCGCTTTGAAGGGGACGAGGGCGGCCATTCCATAAGGCTTTTCACCATTAATCCCGGATGGCGTGTATCCGCCCGACAATTTACGGCGACAATCGGAGCACGGATGCAGTTTACCGGCAATTCGGGCAAAGTTTTCCATATAGCCCCCGATGTCGTTGCCGCATGGACTCCTTCCACCCAGTTTGCTCTCT
The DNA here is from genome assembly GCA_964489495.1 of uncultured Bacteroides sp. Taxonomy (GTDB): domain Bacteria; phylum Bacteroidota; class Bacteroidia; order Bacteroidales; family Muribaculaceae; genus Paramuribaculum. The sequence goes on along the minus strand of CAZAZA010000017.1, from coordinate 26,279 downwards.
ACGGAAAAGCGGGAGGCGGCGAGCACTTAAACACTCTGCGCGACATTCACCACATTCTGACTTATGCCCCGCCTATGATGGGCTACGACATGTCACACGTGCCTGTCACATTTGAGGCCGGTATCAAAGCCGGGCCGTGGTCCGGAATGGCGGTCAGCGCTTATGTGCGCTATGCTTCGGCCAACGACTGGCTGATGCCCGTCGCGCTGGCTGACGGCGTTGTCGGCATGCAGCCGTTCGATATGCGCGGAGCGTTGTTCGGCGCCGAGGCCTCGTACAGGGCCGGGCGCACAGCCTCGGCCACGGTCAGGTATGAACGTTCTTCGGGACAGAAAGCCGACCGGGGCTGGTATCTGTGGCGCGACCGGGCCCGACAGTCGTTCGAGGTGACGGCATCGGTACGTCCTGTCGAACCTCTGACAGTGAGCGCCTCATGGACCTGGCGCGACCGTCGCCGCCTTGTCGACAGCAAAAAGGTGCTGTCAGACGGCCGGGATCCGATACAGGAGGTCTACAGCTCGGTGACGGGCCTTGGCGCGGTGTCCGACCTGTCGATAGGTGCCGACTGGGCTCTTGACAGCAAATGGAACGTGTGGATGAAACTCGGCAATCTCATGGGACGCCATTGGCAGGAAATAGGTTTTGTCCCCGCTCGCGGCGTCAACGGCCTTGTGGGCGTTTCATGCAAATTCTAAAACAGACTCAAGTTTATGGCATCAGACAGCATAGTACTTATCCCGACTTATAACGAGAAAGAGAACATATCGGCCATCATCGACGCGGTAATGGATCTGCCCGTACCTTTCGACGTGCTTGTTATCGATGATAATTCGCCCGACGGTACTGCCGACATAGTGCGTAAGAAAATAGAGATGTATCCCGGCCGGGTACATCTGCTCGAACGCCCCGGCAAACAGGGCCTTGGCACAGCTTATATCGCCGGGTTCAAGTGGGCGCTCGCACATCCTGGCTACGAGACCGTTACCGAAATGGATGCCGACTTCTCGCACGATCCCCGCGACCTGACGCGCCTGCGTGCGGCCGTAATCGACGACGGAGCCGATGTGGCGATAGGCTCGCGCTATGTGTCGGGGGTCAACGTGGTCAACTGGCCGATGGGGCGTGTGCTTATGTCTTATTTTGCTTCGGGCTATGTGAGGGCGGTGACCCGTATGCCTGTCAACGATACCACGGCCGGCTTTGTGTGCTACCGCCGCAGGGTGCTGGAGGCATTCGATCTCGATAAAATACGCTTCAAGGGCTATGCTTTCCAGATTGAAATGAAGTTCACGGCCTATATGATGAAGTTCAGGATAGTCGAAGTGCCCATTATATTTGTCAACCGTGTCCTTGGCACATCAAAGATGAGCAGCGGCATTTTCAGCGAGGCCATGTTCGGCGTGATAAGGCTGAAACTCTACAGCCTTTTCCATAAATACCCACACTATAATGAATAAGTCTATGGAACGGGAACTGACTGTGATTCATTCGGCCACAATGGTCAACGAGGGTGTCGTGACCCCGGACACCTGGGTGTCGGTGGCCGACGGCCGCATCGAATCCGTGGGCACCGGCGACACTTGGCCACGCGATGCGTCCACCGTCATCGATGCCTCGGGGCGTATGTTGCTGCCCGGAGTCATCGACACACACGTGCATTTCCGCGACCCGGGGTTGACCCGTAAAGCCGATTTCGCCTCAGAATCGCTCGCTGCGGCGGCCGGCGGTGTGACGTCGGTCATCGACATGCCCAACACGGTTCCCCCAACTGTCACTCTCGATGCGTGGGAAGCCAAAATGGATATGGGTCGTGAGAAGTCGGCGGTAAATTACGCATTCTTTCTCGGGGCGACCAACGACAACTTCGACACACTGCTGCATGCCGACTATAGCCGCGTGGCCGGCATAAAGCTTTTCTTGGGTTCGTCGACCGGCAATATGCTTGTCGACCGCAGGGAGATGCTCGACCGTCTGTTTGCCGAAGCTCCTGCCCTGATAGCGGTCCATGCCGAGAGCGAAAGCCTTGTGCGCCGTGGGCGTGACATGGTGTCGGCGCGCTATGCCGGCTGTGAGGTGCCGATGCGCTGCCATGCCGAAATACGTCCGCGTGAGGCATGCTTCGAGGCCTCGCGGCTGGCTGTGGCTATGGCAGAGGCTCATGGGGCTCGACTGCATCTCTGCCATTTGTCGACAGCCGACGAGCTTGCCCTGCTCGGCCATGACGGCATCACTTCGGAGACCGCCCCGCACTATCTGTGGTTTGATTCGGCAGACTACGACCGTCTCGGATCGCGGGTGAAGTGCAATCCGGCAATAAAGGACCGGTCGGACCGTGACGCGCTCCGTAAAGCTCTTGCGTCAGGGCTGATCGATACAGTCGCGACCGACCATGCCCCCCATCTGCCCGAAGACAAGAAAGGTGATGCCCTGCACGCCGCATCGGGCATGCCGGGCATCGAAAATTCGCTTCAGATGATGCTTCGCCTTGTTTCGGACGGAGTGCTGACGATAGGCCGCATGGTTGATGCCATGAGCCACCGCCCGGCGCGTATATTCGGCATAGATGGGCGTGGATTCATACGCCCGGGATATGCGGCCGACCTCGTGCTGGTGGAGAAAAGCGACAGCGTCGTATTCGACGACTCCACGGCCCGGACCCGTTGCGGCTGGACTCCCTACGCCGGCATTGCGCCCGGATGGCGCGTGTGCCGCACTATGGTAAACGGTGTCACTGTTTACGACGGGGTTGCGTCCCGGCGCGCCGTCGGAGCGGCGCAGCCGTTGTGCTTCCGCCGTTAGAGCATGTTGAGGGCGTGCAGGTGTTCGACAATCTCGATACGGCTCATGCGTCGCGACGAAGTCAGGGCCGATGCGAAATCGTGCGCCACTGACTGCACCCCACGGTGTGAGAACACACGCATCAGGTAGGTGTAGTTTTTATCAAACAGGCGTTCGATTTCGTCGTTTTCGAGAGCACATGTCTCCGCCCCCTCGGTCACGGCCAGGTCGCGCAGGCCGTCGTGCACGTCGCGCCCCGGGGCTTTGTGGTCAAGCAGGAGCGACCGGCAGAGCACGTTAGCGATCGTCACTCCCATCGACAGGTTGAAATTCTGCAGTATTTTATTCCACGAAGTCTTTGCCGACACCCTCGGGTTGCCTGCAAAGAAGAAGTCGGCTGTATATTCGACCATGTCGAGCGGGTCGGCGTCGAGATTGACACCGTGTACCATGTCTTCGCCATCGAAAACGACAATGCCTATTGCCATACCTGTGGCTCCGTAGCATTTGTCACGCTCATCTCTGTAACTGAGTTTCATCTTTCCGTAAAATGTAATATTACCTTAGTTTCAACCGCCATATCGGCAGATTAGTTCACTATCATGAATTTTGCCACGGCTCCCGACGAAGATGTGCCGTCGTTGCCGTTGCCCGAGGAAAGCATTACATAATATATGCCGGTTGGCACGCGCCGTCCGGCTGAGTTTTCGCAGTTCCACTGAGCCATTCCACCTTCCGACGTGAGCTGGGCCACCACGTTGCCGGCCGCGTCGGCTATCTTCAGTAGGGTGCCGTCCATAAGTCCGGTTATTGTCACCGGACCGGTGTGCTCGGGGCGCACGGGGTTGGGATATACCAGTACGTCGTCGTAAGAGTCCCTGGCCGGGGATGAATCGCTCTCGAACGAGAACAGGCCCTCGGATGTGCCAACCCACACGGTGTTGCTCGACGGGTCGGCAAGCACGGCGTTGATTGTGTTGGAGGCCAGCGGGCTGTTGTCAGACGAGTAGTGGGTTATGATTTCCTGGCCGTTGGCGCTTACCAGATACAGGCCCGAGACATCTGTGGCTATCCATTTGCGCCCCGAGTTGTCTTCCGAGATACTGTTGATGAGGTCGGCGTCGAGCAGGTAGTCGGCCGAGTTAGTGCCGTCGTTTCGCGGCACCTTAAGCCGGTTGACCGTCATTTCGGGATTGACTGCGTTTTTAGGGTTGGATATTTCGATTATGCCCTCGGAAGTGCCCAGCCATATGCGTCCGCGTGAGTCCTCGCAGACCGAGGTGATTCGTGCCGGAGAGAACGATTTTCCGTCCTGGTCGATGAACGAGGTGTGGACCAGCATCCGGTCGTCGTCAGTGTTGCCCCAGGTGCCTTTGGTGTCGATGGCAAGGACTCCGAGGTTGAGTCGTTCCATAAACACAAATATCATATTGTTCCGCTTGGATATGTGTATTCGGGCATCCATGCCGCCGTTGCTTTCGCAGAAGCCGTGGGCTCTGATTATTTTCCAGTCTGATATCCTGACTTCGGACGCCGGTGCCTGTGCTTTGTCGGCAGGCAGCATAAAGAGTGCATAATCTATCTCATCCACTTTGAAGGTGGCTACCCAGAGATTTCCCTCCGGGTCGATTTCCGATGCGAACACACGCGTTGCCCAGGGGGTGGCTTTGTCGGATGCGAGTATGAGGGGGAGGGGGGAATTGGTGTTGTCATACACTCCGTCAACTTTGCCGTCGGTCACTTTTATAAGTCCGTCGCGGCTTGTTCCGAAATAAATGACGGAGGGGTCGGACGGGTGCGGTGTCAGGCTTGTAGGCTCATATATTATGTCGAAACCCGACTTGATCTGCTCGGCACGTATGCCCGGAATATTTGAAATGAAGTCGTAAGGGGCAATGTCCTCAAACTGTCTGCCGTTGTCGCCGACAGCCATTGCCTGAAGCGGTCGGTTGCCCGACGAGGCTGCCGACCGGTAGACAGACGGTCCGAGATTCCACGCGTATATGCTTTTGCCGTCAGGGGAGAGGCGCAGATTGGCCACGTTTGCCACGTTCACATCGCCCGGACGCATAGGCTGCCGGGTGGCTACAGTGGATTCACCCGACAAGTCGTATGAAGCCAGTCCGTCGAGAGACAGAGCCCACACTTCATCGGGCCCTTTGCCGAGGGCCACATTGCCCGACAGGAGGACTTCGCTTCTTACACCCGTGGGAGTGATGGTTCCGTCAGCCGACACCGTGTGCAGCCTGCCTTCATACATCATGTAGGGCGCCTGTCCGTCGGTCTGAAGCATTTTTGCTCCCTTGGTGAATCCGGGGACAACAATGCTCCTGAGCACCTTTTTGCCATCCGGGGAATATGTACAGACCTGGATATGCACCGACGGGTTGTTGGGACGGATGATGACCAGGCAGCTGTCGTTAATAGCCGTGACCTGGCCTACACCCCAGGAGTCTTGCGTTTTATAGAATCGGTCAATCGAGTTGAATCGGTTCCCCAAGGGTAGGGTCCTCACGGTGTTGTCGTAGAGAATGACTATGTTGTCGTATATCATCTCCACCTGCTCCACGGGTTTTTCGAATATGCCCGACTGCACCACTTCGTGCCGCGCGTCGTTGTATTCAATCAGTCCGAAATCGGTGGCTATGTACATGCGGTCTTTGGCGAAGGCTATGTCGTTGACAGCCTTGCTCCCGTTGACATCGGCCTCGGCGATGTCGCTGACCTTGACCACGCGTTCACCACGGTCATAAAGCAGGTCGATAACGCCCGATTTATATGATACGGCCAGATAATGGCCTGAAGGATTGTAATATATCGACGAAATATCTGTGCCGTTCAGCTTGTCGACGAGTGAGTAAGTCTGCGATTCGTCAGCCTCGGAGTCGTAGCTGAACAGATTCCCCCCGGCGGTGTAATACACCATTCCGTCGCCGCAGGCCACTTCTCCTAACGGCAGGGCGAAGGCAGGGTAGTGCGTCCAGTCGCCCACCGAGGCTTCAAGGACCATAAAAGCAGCGGCAAAGAGCTGTAACAGGGTGAGTATGCGTCGTTTCATTTGTCTTGTTTTTTTGAGTTGAGAGCGTCGAGGTAGGCGGTGAGCAGTGCGGTGGCCCGTCCGCGGTGGCTGATTGTGTTCTTGGAGTCGCTGTCCATTTCGGCAAATGTAAGGCTGCCCCCGTCGGGTCTGAACACCGGGTCGTAGCCGAAGCCGCCGTTTCCGTGCCGGGTGTGGGTTATCACCCCGTCGACGCGTCCTTCGAAACACCGGATGGTATCGCCTTCGGTGAGGGCGATGACGGTGGAGAAGTGGGCGCGGCGGTCGTCCACGCCGTCGAGGTTGCGCATGAGCAGGGCCACATTGGCTTCGGAGTCATGCCCCGGTCCGGCATAGCGGGCCGAATAGACCCCGGGCTGTCCGCCAAGAGCGTCGACCATAAGTCCCGTGTCATCGGCGAAGCAGTCGATGCCGTAATGGTCGCGCACATAACGGGCTTTCTGTATGGCGTTACCCTCGATGGTGTCGGAGGTCTCGGGGATTTCCTCGCGGCAGCCTATATCGTCGAGCGAAAGTATATCGAAACGGTCGCCGGCTATGCGGCGGATTTCCGCGAGCTTGTGCCGGTTGTTGGTGGCGAAGACCAACTGTGGTCGGTTTGAATCAGTCATAAAAATATAACGGATTTATTTGCCCGATATTATGCCGGGCGGGGAGCGTGACGACAAAATAGCGGCGGTTTGCGACTTTTTGCTTTGTTATGTGTTATACCTACGTGTGAAAACATAAGGCGTGAAAAGCATTTTTAGCATTTTTTTGTTAAAAATTTAGACAAACGCCAAAATTTTCACCTAACTTTGCACCCGATTTAAAACACATGTCATTATGAGCTTAGAATCCAAAGAATTCGACCGCATCAGCTACGCGCTGGGCCTGAGCATGGGATACAATTTCAAGGCCTCCGGCATTGAGCATGTCGACACCGCCGACTTTGCCGCCGGTGTGGCTGCCGTCTATGACGGAGCCGCCCCCAGAATGACCATTGACGAGGCCAAGGCCGAGATCAATGCATTCTTCACAGCCATGCAGGAGCGCCAGCAGGCGGCTTCAAAAGAGATGGGACGTGTCAACCGCGAGGCCGGCCAGGCATTCCTTGCCGAGAACGCCAAGCGTCCCGAAGTAAAGGTAACAGCCACAGGCCTCCAGTATGAGGTGCTGGCCGAGGGCAACGGACCGAAGCCCGAGGCACACGACCAGGTGGAGGTTCACTATACAGGCCGGCTGATTGACGGCACCGTCTTCGACAGCTCGGTGGAGCGCGGCGAACCGGCAACGTTCGGTGTCACTCAGGTGATTCCCGGATGGGTCGAGGCCCTTCAGCTGATGAGCGCCGGGTCGAAATGGCGTCTTTACATTCCATCAGACCTCGCCTACGGGCCAAACGGTGCCGGCGGCGTGATCGGTCCTGACGCAACGTTGATTTTTGATGTCGAGCTTCTGAAGGTTATCGGCAAGTAAATCCGGCGTCGCGATGGCATCTCTCGTCAGAATATTGGCGGCTTTGGCCGCCGTTCTCGGACCGGCGGCAGTTTCCGCACAGGGCGCACCGGTGCCCCCCATCGGTCCGGAGCCGGCCGACTCGGCTGCGGCCGCTATAGCCACGGTGTGGGCGCAGGGACTGCGTCCGTCGTTGCTGCAGCGCCTCAGTGATGTCGAGGCGCTTGGCGTGAAGGTCGACCGTGAGGCTTTTTTCGACTGCCTGTGCGCGGCATTGCGCGGCGGAGCCACTCCCTTCACACCCGAGGCTGCGAACGCTTACATGGAACGCCGCGTACAGTCGGCTTCGGCGGCCGACACGGTGTATGCGGCCGAACAGGCTGAATGGCTCAGACAGAAAGCCGCCATACCGGGAGTGACTGTCCTTCCCGACGGGCTCGTGTTCGAGGTTATCACCGAAGGCGAGGGTGTCGGCCCCACTGTCGACGACACGGTGGAGGTAAATTATGTGGGACGGCTTTCGAGCGGAATTGAATTTGACAACTCCAACGGACATCCGGCCACATTCCCGGTAGGACGTCTGATCAAGGGATTCACCGAAGGCCTTACAATGATGAAGCCGGGAGGCACGTACCGCCTTTACATCCCCTCGACACTCGGCTATGGCTCCCGAGGGGCAGCCCCGCGAATTCCGGGAGGCGCCGCCCTTGATTTCACAGTCGAGCTGATACGTGTGATCCCTGCAGCCAAACAGTAGAATTACGAAACAAAACATCATAAAAGTATAATCAAGCAATGAAGAAACTTATTCTCGCAGCCGGAGCCGTTGTGGCGATGATGGCTGCAACATCCTGCGGCAATTCGCAGTCCGCTTCATCGTTCGAGGACTCGCTGTCGACAGCTATGGGTCGTCAGAACGGTTCTTTCCTCTGCGAAAACTTCAAGACAATACCCGAGAGCGAGCTTTATCACTTCAAGAAGGCCGACGTTATCCGCGGCTTCAAGGAGGTGATCATGGCCGACACCGCCGCCCGTGGATATTATGCAGGCCTCAATATCGCCTTACAGATGAACCAGCAGCTCCTCGAAATGGAAGAATCCGGAGTCGCCATCGACCGTTCCCGTTTCCTGTCGGCTTTCTCGAAGGCATTTATGGCCGACTCTGTCACCGACATGGACGCAATCCAGGCCGAGGCACAGAAGCTCATGGAGCAGGCTCGTGAGAAAGTGATGGCCAAGCAGCGTGCCGACATGGAGGCTGCCCAGGCTGCCGCCAAGAGCAAGATAGCTGAAAACGAGGCTGCCGGCAAGGAATACATCGCCGAGCAGATGAAGTCGGATCCGACTATCAAGCAGACTTCCAGCGGCCTTGCCTACAAGGTGGTCAAGGAAGGTTCGGGTAAGCCCGCCGGCGCAAACGACAGGGTGAAGCTGAAATATACAGGCAAGCTCATCGACGGCACCGAGTTTGATTCGTCGAAGGGCAACGCCGTTGAATTCGTGCCCTCGCAGACTGTCCCCGGATTTTCGGAAGGACTGCAGATGATGGCTCCCGGCGCCGAATATATCCTCTACATTCCTGCCAATCTTGCTTATGGCGACCGTGAAACCGGCTCTATACCCGCCGGCTCTACTCTGGTGTTTGAGGTAGAGGTCGAAAGCGTTTCAGTCGAATAAGCGTTTAAACGCTCGCAAACATATCATGCCCCCGACGCATACAGCCCAATCGAATTGCGTCGGGGGCTATTTGGGTGATTTTTGATGAAAAATAACGACAAAATGATTTGTTTTTGAGAGAAAATATGTAATTTTGTCAACGATAAGCCAATACCTTTTATAAAATTTATCATTAGATGGAAAAGATAGACAATCTTGATCGCAAGATTCTTGAAATCATTATGAGCAACGCCCGCATACCCTCGAAGGACATTGCAGCAGAATGCGGAGTGTCACGCGCTGCTATCCACCAGCGTATCCAGCGTATGATTGACATGAAGGTGATTACCGGTTCGGGTTACACCGTCAATCCTAAGGCTCTGGGTTATCGCACGTGTACGTACATAGGGGTGAATCTCGAACGCGGCAACATGTACCGCGAGGTTGTTCCGGAGCTGCAGAAGATTCCGGAGGTTGTGGAGTGTCATTTTACAACCGGTTGTTACACAATGTTGCTGAAGGTGTTCGCACGTGATAACGAGCACCTGATGGAGCTTCTCAACGACCGCATCCAGACCATTCCCGGCGTAAAGGGCACCGAAACCCTGATTTCGCTCGACCACAGCATCGACGCCAAGCTTCCCGTCGAGTTGGTTTAAAGTCTGAGAGACAATAGTAAAAGCGGGCCCCGTGGTTGCTGTAACAATCACGGGGCCCGTTTTACCTTCGTACGAACACTTACTGTCATTCAAGATTCTTATAATCCAAATTGAGCAAGACGTTCTGCACTTTCGGCCGGACTTTCTTTAACTGTGCCAATAATAAGCTCCACATCATATTCGTCAATCTCACCCAAAAAATTCCATTCATTGAATTTCTGTGGATAGGCAACTTTAAGTCGGACGCAGTCCACAAAAGAATCATATCGCAAGAATGGATATTTAGATTGCTTTATAGGCATATGATACATTTTGAGGTGGACGGGAAGATTTCTATTAATTTGGGAATTAATGATGACCCCGCCGTAGGCTACGCCATTGGAGTCAAAGCCAAGAACTATGAAATATTTATCTCTCGAATAGTCTCCAGGCTTTGGTTTTATCCCATTGACCTCATTCATTGTTATTTCATACACATCTCCGACTTTGACTGTACGAATTGCCAGTCGTGAAATTTCTTCCTCGTTTAAGGCATCGGAAATTTTCATCATTTCAGGGCTGATTCTATTTGAATTTGCTCCCCAATATATTCAAGCATCGCTTCATCGGCATTTAGGACCTTTGCCATAGAGATTGGCGAAATGACATTTGTCCCATTAGTGCGACGGTTAGCTTCATCCCATGCTGCATCATGAGACTTGCGCATCAATTGCCCGAAAGTCAATGATTTATTTTCATCAATAGACTGATCCAACGCCTCAATTTCGGATTTAGAGAGGAACTTTATATTGCTTGGTCTCTTTGGTAAAAGGACGTTCGGAGCATCCTCACCTGCATACTGAACGACTTCAGCCAAGTCTTCGGAAAGTGTCATCCGAGGATGATTGAGTTCCTTTACAGCATCATATAGCTGAGTAGGGACGGGTCCATATTTTAACGCACAGAATTCATCAGGTACAATGCCACTGCCCCATTTTGCAAGATGTTTCATCTCGGCAAAATAAAGTATCTTGAAAGCGTGGTAGAAATCAACACCTCCTGTTTTGTCAATTACATACAGGACTAATTCTGTAAGTTTATTTCTGTCGTAATTCGTCATTGGCGTATGTCCTTATGCTTACAAAACGTATTAAATGGAATGTCGGTTTTATTCAATTTGCAAATATACTAACTTTTTTTAAAATTGCAAAATCATAGATCCACCGCCACACCGCCTCTACTGTGTAATGAAATGTGTGGGATTATTCGTTCACGATGGCATTGGTGCAGTCGGTGAGGGTGACGGTGAACGGGTAATGCGACGGCGCGTTGATGCTGTTGTCCCGTATTACGAGGCTGTCGACGGCCTTAATGTCGAACACCGGACGGTTACGTCCCGATGAAGACATCTCGAAACGGTTGCCGGTGATCGATATGTTGCGGTGCACGGGGCCTTCGTACCGGGCGTTTTCGGGAGCGACCTGTATGGCCGGGAACGCGCAGTCGATAAAGTTGTTGTCGCGTATGGTTACTCCGTTCACAGGTCCCGACTCATACCAGCTGCGGGCGTCGTCGGCAATCAGCACCGAGGCCATAGGGCAGCGGTAAAATTCGTTGTCGGCAATCAGCACCGGCCGGCGTGTTGTCACGAGTATGCCGCGTGTTGGCGTGAGCATGAACTTGCACCCTGTGATCTTTACCTCGGGTGTCCATGTGATGTTTTCGATCACGGCGTTTTTGATGGCCCGTACTTCCGGCTGCAGTTCGCGGTCAAGCTGCAGGACGATATGTCTCGGATCGGTCATTTTTGCACTGCGCACTATGGCTGAGGCGGCAGGCAGCAGGGTCAGGGGGTCGACTACCTCGATGGTGTCGTTGTAGAAGAACGACTGGAACCCGAACGTCTGATGATGCATGTATTCAAGTGTGATATTTCGTCCGTCGCCCCAGTCCGACACTCTCAGATGGGTGCCGTGGACGTTTATGGGGTCGTCGTGCGAGCCGGCGAATGTGCAGTCGGAGAAGCTTACCAGACCGCGGCATCCCGACACCTGGAAAAAGTCGGCAAATCCGGTGTTCGTGCGTCCCGACTGCGGGTCGGGCTGGCAGGTGACTCCGGTTATGGTGATGTTCTCGCTTGTCTGCGACACAACTCCGAAGTTTCCCATGAAGTGAAACTTTATGTCAGAGAGTTTCACGTCGCTGCAGCCCGTGATCAGTCCGGCCACCTCGGTGCGGAGGCTGTGGCGCATCTGATATGTTTCGCCGGGACGAGCTTCGGGGCGCTTCCCGAGGTTGAACCGCAGAAGCCCCGGTTCGATCTCCTCTACAAAAATGGCGTCGGCCACAGGCGACCCCGAGCGCAAGGTCTCCTTGGTTTCGGGATAATATATCTGTGCGATACCGTCCGTAAAGTCCCAGCCCTCGCCTGTCCAGTGCAGTTTGCCGTTTTCTATGGCATATTTCGAGCGTTTGTTGACACGGGCGGTGAACGAGAGCGAGTCGGTCTGTTCGACCGTCATTTCGGCCACCGACGGGTCGGCGGCATCTATAGCCAGATTGGTGATAGTGACATTGGAGCAGTTGTCAAGTACCCATGGGGTCATTTCTCCATGTGTCATCAGGGTGGCCCCGTTTCCGTCGATAATCACATCGTGCATGTCTTTGAGCAGCATGCCCACGTGCTTCACGGGCATGGCGTTTTCCTGTTCGGAGGTAGTGTTCGACACATAATATAGGACTGGCGTTGACTTGCTCCGCGAGATATTATAGACGCCTCCTTCCTGAAAGCGTATCACCACCTGGTTTTTGCCTTTCTGGCGGGCTGCCTTCTCAATAGCCGACCGGATGGCCGACGTTGCGTCGCCGTCGCTCGGACGGACGTTTATCACCATGGTTTTAGCCTCGGCATGGCCGCACATGACAGCTGCGGCCGCCAAGATAGATAATATTTTTCGCATAGTTGTCTTTTGTAATATGTTGCAAAGTTACGGCATTTGGGCGTAATACTCAAATCTGCCTGAAATGAATGAGGGCACGTGGCCATCGCGGTCCCGTGCCCTCCCTAATTATAAAACTGTTTTTATCTATCCTCTTGAACTATTTATTTAATCCTGTCACAGTGATTGTCCATTTCTTCTGGGTGCCGTTGGCGGCTGTGACGATATAAGAATGAGGTTTAGTCCAGTTTTCGGGTGTGCCGAGCGGAGCGCTTCCGTCAATCGGAGTGAGACGCGCGGCTGTCGAGAGCGTTACCTGTGCCCAGAGTTTCTCAAGCGACACTTCGTTGCGTGCCGACTCGGGGAAGATTCTTTCATCTGCGGCGGGAACGGTGATTTCCACCGATATGTTACCGGCTTCGCTGTCGATACTTGTGCTGCTGGTGAGCTGGACTTCCTTTACTACCGGCTCGTTTGTGATGGGGTCCTTTTGAGTGGTGCTCTTCCAGCGGAAGTGGAATTGTACGCCGGTAATCTCTGCTTCCTCGTAAGCGGGCAGGTCCTCCCAGCTGCATGATGCCAGCAGGGGCATTATGATCAGCAGGAGCAGCCAGTGTATATTCTTTTTAAGCATAATTGTTTTTGTTTGTTGAGTAAGAGTATTGATTGATTATTCCCATCCGGGGTTCTGGTCCTGGGCGGTGATGGCGCTGTTGGCGTTGATCAGGCCCTGAGGGATGGGGAAGTAGTAGTAGCGTGTGGGGAACTGGCGTTGGTCGTTGAAGAAGCGTACTTCGCCAACGAAAGCTGCGTTGCGGTCGCGGTTGATTTCGATGAAAGTCGACGGACGCGAAAGTTCCTTGATGGTGCCCATGGGCTGTTCGCCGTTGTTGGCTTCGTTGCCGTAGCGGCCCCAGCGGAGCAGGCTGTAGTAGTAGTCGCACTCCCAGAACAGCTCGACCTGACGTTCGAGCTTGTATTCTTCCCAAGCCTGTGCCAGTGTTGTGGCAGTCGATGCGGGCAGCTGGCCGTGGATGGTACGGGTCTGGTTGTATGTTGCCACGGCCTCGGGTACCTTGTTGAGGCGGAGAAGTGCCTCAGCCTTGTTGAGCAGAGCACGGCCATAGCGGGTCACGACCTTGTGGTAGTCGGTCGACGTGTTGTAGAAGGGACGCGGCGACATGTTGGTGTAGATGGCCTTGCGGGTCGCATAGTTGGTCAATGGTATGTGGTTGCCGCCGTAAGGTGTGCCGGACCAGCGGGTCATGTTGCCATGGTTGAACATGGCGATTGTCTCGCCGTAGAATTCCGACTTGTCGTGAAGGATCGAGGCGTCGAATCGGGCGTCGCGATTCTCATACATAAGGTCGCTGATGTCGGCGCCGTTCTTGGTGCGGTATGCTTTGGATACGACGTCATCATCCATATGTTCGATGAGGCTGAAAGCGGTAGTCTGATCGATTTCTTCGGTGTTTTCAAGCCACTGCGAGGTCTCGTACCAGCGTTTTGCAAGGCCGTCCTTTTGGTCGATGACGAGGTAAGCGTCTACGAGATTCTGCGAAGGGGTGAAGTCGAGCCAGCACTCAAATATGTCGCCTTTCTTCCACAGAGGGCTGCATCCGCGAGCTTCAAGGTTGGTGTTGAGCACGTTGGCAATCATGTTGATCTGGTCGGTGTTCTGACACCAGGTGTACTGGGCGTCCCAGTAGCGGGCGAGGATGATCTCGCTTGACTTGTAAGCTCCGTTTTCGTCGAACATCGAGCCGTAGTCAGGGTCGAGCGCGTGCCCCGATATAGCGTCGACACAATCGACAGCCTCCTGATAGAGGCTCTTGCCGTTCTGGAGCGAAGCGGCATCGTCAGTGTAGGCTGCCGCTGTCAGAAGCACTTCCGACATGAATGCATAACCGAATTCCTGGCTCAGTGCGCCGGCAGGCTGGTTTGTTGGCAGGTCGGGAATTGCATCGCGCAGGTCTTTGAGAATGTATCCGAAACTTTCGGTGGCATCTTTGGTCAAAGGAATGTCGAAGTCGGGGTCGTCGGAGCTGAGCACTTTGTCCACCCAGATAACTTTGCCGGTTTTGCGGGCAAGATCGTAGTAGACCATCGCACGCATCAGCTTGCCGAGTGCCACATATTGTTTCCTACTGAGATCGTCGAGCACTTCGCTTGAGCCGCAGCGTTCGATGATCATGTTGCAGGCGCGGATTATGCCGAACCTGTCGTTAAGGCCGATGTTGTAAGTGTTCTCCATCAGGCCTCGGGCCTCTCCCGGACACGCTGCGCGACAGTTCACCATATTGTCGGTGAATGTGTTGTCGGTGAAGCGGTTGTTGAGGTAGTAGTCCATCACGGTGTTATATTTGCCGATGACGAATGCCTCGACATTCGATGCGCTTCCCCATACGAGTTCCTCGCCGTAAATCGACGAAGGCTCGGTGTTGAGGAAATCGTTGCAGCCTTGCATGAAGGCTCCGGTGATAACCAGTGATATTGGTAATAGATATTTTGATTTCATAATCTAAGTCTGTTCTGAGATGGTTTAGAAGCCGACGTTTACGCTGATTGTATAGATACGCGATACAGGATAGGTGTAGCCGTTGGCCGAACCTGATTCAGGATCGAGACCCCACTTCTTGGCGGGGCTGAATGTGAGAAGGTTGTAACCCGACAGGCTGACGTTGCACTTGGCGAGCCAGTTGACGTTCTTGAGCAGCTTGTGCTTGAAGTCATAGCTGATGGTCAGGTCTTTGAGGCGTATATAGTGGGCATCGACAAGCCAGAAGTTGGTTCTGACAAAGTTGTTGTTGCCGTTGTTGCCCGGTGACTGGTGCTGACGGGGATAGAGGGCGTCGGTGTTGTCGGGAGCCCAGATGTCGGTCTGGAAGTCATAGATGACAGGCAGATAGTTGGAGTTGCCTCCCATCAGGATGCCGTCGAGGTACATGTTGTAGTTGGTGGCTCCCTGCCAGAGCATGCTTAGGCCGAATCCTCGCCACTGCACGTTGGCATTGATACCGTAGTTGGCATCCGGACGCAGTTGGAAATCCTTACGGTATTGGTCATTGCCGTCAATTTTACCATCGCCGTTGAAGTCCCAGTACTTGAGGTCGCCTGCCATTATATTGGCCGAGCCGTTGCGCTTAACCGAGTTGTAGACATCGTCGGCATCTTTATAGAACCCAAGGTTTTTGTAATAAATTCTTTCGTTGTATGGATCCCAATAATCATCATTATAACCTTTCACCTGAGTCGTACGTGTGTACGGGTTCTTGAGGTTTGATTCGCTTTCATTGGGGTTGATGTTCCATCGTTCGTCGTAATAAGTGAAATTACCGCCGATGCCATATGTCACTTCGCCTATGCGGCCATTATACATGAGTGTGAAATCGATGCCACGGCGACGGAGATCGCCGTCGGACTTGACACGAGGCAGGGCAATACCGAGTGGTGAGGAATATTTAACGCTTGATGGCGAGGTAAGGAATCCTTTGGTCGATTTGTAGAAGTAGTCAACCGATCCGGAGAGTGCGCTGTTGAGGGCTGCGAAGTCGAAGCCGATATTGAAGTCGCGCTGCTCATACCACTTTAGATCGGGGCTGGGAAGCTGGTCACCTTCCGAGAATGTCTGATACCACTGGCCTCCGAGATAGGCGCCTGTGCCGTTCAGTTCATACGATGGGAAGAAGCCCCAGCGTTCGGTCTTGTCAAGGCCGATTTCGCCGTACGACCCGCGAATCTTGAATTGGTTTACGTAGTCGTAGAGCTTGCTCTCTTTCCAGAACTTTTCTTCCGAAACAGCCCATCCGAGTGATCCTGCATAGAATGTGCCCCAACGGTTATACTTCGGGAAGTTGTCTGTGCCGTCGTGACGGAGCGAGAATTCCACAAGGTAGCGCGAATCGTAGTCATAGTGTGCATGGAAGATGAGAGATGCACGACGCCACTGTATGCCGTTTTCGGCCGAGTTTTTTGATGTTGACACAGGTCCCGCGCCGATCTGGTCGACGTCAAGAACATAGTTGGAGCGCGACAGCTCGTTCTGGTCGTAGCTTGATCCGCTGGCCTCGATGCCGATTGTTGCGTCGACATTGTGTGGGCCGAAGTCGCGGTTGTAGTTGACGAGGAACTGGGTGTTGTAGTAGTCGTAGAAGTTTGCCTTCTTCGAGAGCGAAGGCATAGGTATTGTGTTGGGGTTGCCTTCGAGGTCGTAAGCGTGAGCTTGCTTGTTCCATGATTTCTGGCGTACGCTCAGTATGGAGTAGCTGCCTATAGCCTGGAGGCGCAGACCCGGTACCCACGGAAGGTTCCACTGTGCGTTCACGCTTGCGCGTACGTTTGTATTGTGACCCTCGACATAGCCGCCTTCGTCAGATATGTCGATGAGGGGGTTGTCGGTGGTGCCGCTGAAAGGCTGGCCGAACTTGTTGCGGGCAAGCTCCATAGGCTTCTTGTTCTGGATATGCGACCAAACGTAGTAGTAGCTTGAGCTCGGGTCGCGGCGGTCGGTGATGTATGCCTCGAGGCCGGTGTTGATATTCACACCGTACTGCTTGAGGTCAACCTCGATGTTGTTGCGGATGTTGTAACGCTTGTAGGTGTTGGAGTTGGTGCGGTAGATCGACTCCTGGTCGTAGTAGCTGAATGCGGTATAGGTTTTTACCACTTCGCTACCTGCAGTGATGGTGAGCAGGTGACGCATTTCAGGAGCTGCGTTGCGCATGGCCTCTTTCTGCCAGTCGGTGTTGGGGTAAAGGTACGGGTCTGAGCCGTCTCTGAACTTTGTCAGTTCCTCTTCGGTCCATGGTGTCTGAAGTCTGTCATAGAGGTAGCCACGGTTCTGGTAGAATGCGGCTGTGTATGAGTCGACTTTCTTGGGAAGGTCGGCCGGCTGCGACAGAGTGTAGTTGAACTGGTAGTCGACAGCCACTTTGCCTGCTTTGCCGCGCTTGGTCTGCACGATGATAATACCGTTACCTGCACGTGCACCGTAGATTGCGGTCGACGAAGCGTCCTTGAGGACTGAAATCGACTCGATGTCGGCGGGGTTGAGGTTGTTGAACTCACGTTCCTCGCTGATAATGTTGTCGATGACGAAAAGCGGGGTTTGACCACCTCGGATCGATATGCTCGAACCGACGTCAAGACCGCCGCCCGACTGCTGGACGATAAGGCCTGCAGCGCGTCCGGCCAGAGCGTTAGAAATATTTGGCACGGGAACTTGCTCGATATCAGCGGCTTTGATCACCGATACCGACGATGTGGTTTTACGTTTCGAAGTTGTGCCGTAACCTACGACAATCACCTCGTCGAGGTTGGTGGTTGCTGCAACCATCTTTGCGATGAGGCCATCGCTGGCAGCGATTTTGACCGGCTGCATTCCGATGTAGGATATCAGCAGCTGTTTTACATTGTCGGGTACGTCAAGCGAAAATTCGCCGTCGATGTTAGTGACGGTTCCGATGTTTTCGTTACCCTCGCATTTCACGGTAGCGCCGATGATAGGTTCATCATTGGCGGCTTCAATCACTGTTCCTTTTATGACACGGGCATGGCCTGCAACCGCCATAAGTGCCAGACATGTAAGAAACAACAGTAATCTTCTTTTCATGTTGATTGATTTTTTTATTAAAAACTGTTCATTCATAGGAAATTGGGCTAAAGTCGTATCGATGGGTCATAAAATGGGCACATTGAATAATGGTTATGTTTTTCAATTCACGCTCCATCGGAAAAGAATGACAAGTGCAAAATTAGAACAGTTTAACGGGTTTTTGTTTTTTTTTAGTTAAGTAATGTTAAGCCGTTTGTTAAAACCCAAAACGACCCCCGGCCGAAAAAAATCCCGATAAAAATTTGCAAACTCAATTTTAAAGCCCTATCTTTGCCGCCACACCGATCATTAATCCCCCCCTGATACCATGACAACCCTTCTCACAAATCCCATGATCAAAATGAAACGCATCCCGATTTTATATGCGATTCTGTTATTATTGCTTATCGCATCGGAAACCTATGGCAAGACTGAATCAAGTGTTGCTGTCGAATCCACGATCAATAATCAACACGTTACGTCTGCCACGCGTAAGCTATGTCTCGACCGCGAGGTGGAGCCGCTCCGGCATATCGCGCCCGACGGGCCGTGGGACTTCTCCCTTTGCGACGATGTCAGCGGCTCGAACGACTTTGTGATCACCGCTGTCCACGAAAAGGAGGGGCTGGTCAGCGAGCGCAGCCGCGACTACCGCCAGTGGTGGGTCGTCTCAAACGACACGATGCGTTTTGCCGGAGACGAGACAGTCCACCGCATCTTCGCCCCCTATGTTCTTCCTGTCACAAGAACCGGGTCTCTCCGTCCCGGTGACACCTCGGTTTCATCCTACCGGGGATCCGGAAAGAAGTGGAGGACATTGAACGTCGTGGAGGAAGGGAACCTAAGCTGCGGGGTTGTCGGAACAGGGACACTCATAACCGCTCCCGGCGACACCCTTGCCGATGCGATCCTCACACGCGAGCACCGCGTGTTCAAAGAGCGGATTTCGTCCACGATGACGATGCCGGACACCGCCTGGGTCTGCAGCCGGACGACCTACCGCTGGTATGCCACAGCGGACGACCTGCTGCCATGCGCTGTCCAGACCGCCGTCTGCCGTCTTGACGACGGGCTCAACGAGCTCGACCGCGAGGAGCAAGCCTTTGTGCCGGGACTCGGCACGAAACTCCCGGACAACAATAAGAGAAAAGCCGCCAGCCATGACGCTGACAGGCTTGCCGACGCATTGAAATCGTTTGAGGCCTCCTGTTCCGACGGCGTCGTGACCGTTTCCGTCATGCTTCCCGACGGCCAGTCCGTGCCGCTGTCGGTCGACATAGTCGACGCACCGGGCAACCTCTACAGCCACACGGAGTCCGACTGCTCCGGCGCGGCGACAATCACAGTCTCCGTGGCCGGCCTGTCGCCGCGCCGCTACATAGTGGCTCTGACCACGCCGCTGCTCCCCTCCGTCGTTGAGAAGAGATATCTGGAAATAAAGTGACACACCTTAACCGACCTTATCGCCATGAACCGTATCACAACAGCCATCATAGCAGTAATTGTCACCGCATTCCATGCGGTTGCGGAGTATGAAGTGCCATCCCCTGCCGAGGGCTTATGGCCGGAGTCGCCGCACGCCGCCAAGCTGGCCGTGGTGACATCCCCGGTGCCGGCCATGGCCACCGGTGCGGCACAGTTCTCCATACCCCTGTACACGCTGACAGTCGGCGACCTGTCGATACCCCTGTCGCTGGCCTACCATTCCAACGGGATAAAGCTCGACGAGGACCCGTACCCCATAGGCTACGGCTGGTCGTTCCTGCCGGCACTGCGTGTCACGCGCCAGATTCTCGGGCGACCCGACGAGGACTTCCGCTTTGTCGGCAACACCAGTGCCGACAGCATCGACCACCGGACCGCCTACTACTGCATGGTCAGGGAGGAGGAGATAGACTACGACCCGGCATGGCTCGACACGGAGCGTGACGTGTTCACCGTTCACATGCCCGGGGAATCGTTCAAGATGCTTTATGTCGACGGCCGTTTCGTTGCGCCCGGGTACGGCGACTATGTGATAGAGGGCGACCTTGCCTATGGCGGCATACACATAACCGACCCGCAGGGGCGTCGGTGGGAGTTCAACAACCGGGGGGCGCTTGTCGACAACCGCAACCCCACCGAGTGGTGTCTGACGAAGGTGACGCTGCAGGACGGACGCAGGGTGGAATTCGACTGGAAGCTCGGGCTGCACGTGCTTGCCCCCTCATACGACAGGGAGAGCCTCACGTCGTTCTACCACAAGTACTCTTATCCGCCGGTAATACTTGGCGAGTCACAACAGCTGGCGGGACCCACCCCGTCCAAGGAGGCGAGTAACCTCAGCCACATCAAATTCCCCGGCGGCGAGGTGCGCCTTGAATACATGTCGGAATCCCGTTCCGTGTCGATGCTGCGCACCGTGACAGTCAGCAGCGACAGCGGCGCGGTGCAGACGATACGCCTCGGGCACGACGCAGGCGGGGAGAAGGGGCGTTTCCTCCGATACGTGGAGTTGGGCAACGGCGACAGGTACTCGTTCGAATATGACGAGCGGGAATTCGTCCCCGCGCCGTCGCAGGACTACTGGGGGTACTACAACGGGCGGACAAGAAATGGTGTCTCCGGGCCGCAACTGTCAACCTCCGGCATCGATCAGAAAGGGCTCAACCCTGTTTTCACAGGCAGCGACCGCACACCCGACGGCGACGCGGCGCAGGCCCGCATCCTGCGCCGTATAACCTACCCGACCGGGGGGACGGCCGAGTTTGAGTACGAGCCGCACCGGTTCGAGGCCAAGAAGTTTGCCGACTGCCGGCAGGTGGCGGACAACAGGGGCTTAGTGTCGTCGGGTGGCGGTCTTAGGGTCAGGAGCGTGACGCTGCGCGAGTCGGCTTCCGACTCCGCAGGCATCCGCACGGAGTATGTCTATGGACCCGGTGGGGACGGGATGGCAAAGGCCGAGCGGCTCCCGCTCGCGTCGTCGTTCCTGAGCCTGTCGGTACTGATATTCCCATATGAACACTTTATCAACCCGCAGTCGTCTCAAAAGCGTTTTTACGACTATGGCATGGCCACTGTGTCGACCAACTCAGATGTGGACGACTATTCGTTCGGCGATCCCGCCATATGGTATGAGGAGGTCACGGAGACCGGCCCGGAGGGGAAGACGGTACACAGGTTCGACAAGTCGGGAAGGAACCATGTCTACCGGGACGAGAACCTGCACAATGTGCCGCACAGCATCGGGACCCTCTTCACCTACGGCGTTTTCGAGAAGTGTACTGAGGTCTATGCCGGCGGCGGGGACTCCATGCGCCTTGTCGAAAAGACCGAGAACATGCTGGAGTCGGACGCTTCGGGCTTTTCCGTTCGGAGCACGCACATCTACCGCAAGGTGGTGCAGTCCGACGATCCCCGCACAGCCCCCGACCTTTGTGACACACTTTATTTCTCGGTCTCAAACAAAGGTGTGTACTTTTTCGACGACGGCCACATCTATTCGCGTACAAACTACTGGGTGGACCTGGTCTACGACCGACCGTCGATGAAAAGGACGAGCTTTTACCGCGACAACGGCACAGTGACGCGCACCGTCCGATATGAATACGTGCCGGGGACCCGCCGGGTGTCCCGTGAGACGCTGACCGACGGCGCGGACACCGTGGCCACGGAATATTTCTACGCCGACTCGCGCTTCTATTCCGACTCGCTCACTTCCTACCGTGTGGCGGAGATGGTGGCGGCCAACGCGGTCGGCACGGTCCTCGGGGCGCGGCAGACATTCCGCGGAGCCCGGCAGTCGTGGCACACGCTCAACGACCTGTCCGGCTCGGCGTTCCGGCCCATAAGGGTCTACCGCCGGCGGGGCGACGGCCCGGCGTGGAATGACGGCCTCTACCAATGGAACACGGACGGGACGCTGCGCAGCCATTCCGGCACCGACAACATCCGTACCTCGTGGACATGGGACACGCACGGGCGCTACCCGCTGTCGCGTCAGACGGGCGACCCCGGTTCCGGGCCGTCGCTGACCGAGCGTCTGGAATGGAAGCCGCTCGTGGGTGTTTCGGCATACGTTGACCCGGTCGGTGTCAGGACGGAGTACGGCTATGACGGCGCATGCCGGCTGGCATCTGTCCGCATCGGCGGCGACCTCAGGCAGACTTACGCGTACACCGTCAGCCGGTCGGGAAACAGCCGCATATCTTCGCGCACCTACACCTCGGCCACGGCCTTCGCCGAAAGCGTCGAGCGTTTTGACGGCCTGGGCCGTCCCCGGGCCTCGTTCGTCCAGGCCCCCGGGGGGATGGCGGCCACGCTGACCCAGTACGACACCACCGGAAGGCCCTGGCGGCAGTGGGCGCCAGCGCCGGTGACTTCCGACGCGGCCACCGATGCTGACATAATGAGTGCGTCCGTCAACTTCCACAACGACGGTATGCCTTACACCGAGACCGCCTACGAGCCGTCGCCGCGCGAACTTGCCACGGCGTTGACGAACAGCGGCGAGCCGTGGCACTCGTCCGGACGCAGCAGCTCTGTCAGGCACCTCGCCAACGACGGGGGCGCCCACGCCTGCCCGCGTTACCGCCTGACATCCTCCGGGGTGGAGTATAAGGGGAACTATCCCCCCGGCCTGCTCGAAGTGGAGGAGGCCACGGACGAGGACGGCACGGTGGCCGAGACGTACACCGACCTGCGCGGTCTGACCGTCATGACGAGGCGTGCCGGGCTGGCGACGGCCTACGTGTACAATGACTACGGCGAGCTGTGTTGGGTGCTCACCCCGGCGATGGCGAAGAACCGCTCCTATGACGCGGACGACAAAGAGGCCGACGACTATGCCTACCGGTACGAATACGACGCGACAGGGCTGCTGGCATCGAAGAAGCTTCCGGGACGCGCAGCCGTTCACTACCGCTACGACACCGCCCGCCGCCCGGCTATGGAGCGCGACGGCCTCACCGGTGACGCGTGGCGGATACGCCTGTACGACCGCCTTGGCCGTGAGGTGGTGACCGGCATGGCCTACTGGCCGGAGAGCCAGATCCGGGAATACCTGTCGAACGCCAAGGGGTTCGTGTACTCCGGCGGCGAAGCCTGTGCCGGATACGAGCACTTCGGCTACAGGCCGCCGATAACCGTGATTTCATCGCGTCGCTACAACGGCCTAGGACAACTCGTGTGGGAGGGCAACCGGACGGCGGAGACCTCCTACGCCTACGACAGGCTCGGGCGCGTCAGCTCTCGCACGACCTCCGCATGGTTCGGCACGTCCTGCGAGGAGTACTCATACACCTATACTGGCAACCCCTCGGAGACGTTGACCACGGTCACCGCGGACACCACCGTGTACCCGTCGACTAAGGTGGTCTACACCTATGACACGGCAGACCGTCTCGTGAAGACAGAGGCCTTCCGTGGCGGCTCATCCTCCCCCGCAGTGTTGACAACATCCTATGACGCGGTGGGCCGTGTTGCACGTACAGACATGGGTCAGGCATACCGGCGCCACAGCTACGACGTTCACGGTTGGCCCGACTCCACGGTGACCTATCTTGAGCCGCTGCTCGCCGGCCACACGTCCGGGGGCAACCCGGTGCTGTTCAGGGCAGCCGCGCCGGGAACATATCCTCCGCCGGGCGACAGCCTTGAGATCGACCGCCCCGTTGTGGTGTTCCCGCCTGACACTGCCAGGCTCGACAGCATCCGGACGGAGATTGCGCGCCGCCACTTCACGGAGCGTCTGCTGTACGCCTCCGGGAAATACCCCTGCTTCAACGGCAACATCTCGGCGAAGGCAGACCGGCGGGGGCGTTACGACTACCGCTACGACAATGCGGGGCGCCTCGTGGCTGCCGAGTTCACACCGTCCGGGGAAGGGGGTACGGAGGACTACTCCACTGGCTACGCCTACGACGCGAACAGCAACCTGACCGCTCTGACGCGGCACGGGGTCACCGACATAACCGGTGGCACGCGCACTTACGGCGTGCTGGACCGGCTCGACTACACGCTCGACGGCAACCGCCCCGGGCGCGTGGAGTCCTCCGGGGAGGGCACACCGTACCGTGGGCGGACAGGCATGGGTGTTGGCGGGAGCTGGTCATACGGATATGACGCGAACGGCAACGTCACGCTTGACGAGAGCCGAGGAATCACCGACATAGCGTACAACCATGCGAACCAGGCGACGGACATATGGCTGTCGGACGGATGGCGCGTTGTTACGTCTTACGGCCCTGACGGGACGAAGCTGCGTAGCGCGCTGGCGAGCCCGGAGGGCTGGGGCGTGACGGTAAGGAAGTACCTGGGCAATTTGGTGATCGAGGACGACAGGGTTGTACAGCAGCTCTTCCCGGGCGGCTACTTCGATGCCGAGGGAAATGCCTACTATTATCTGACGGACTATCAGGGGAACGTTACCGGAGTGATCGACTCCAATGCGAAGATAGTTCAGGAAACGGGCTACTATCCCTATGGTGAGCCGTGGCTGGAGCCGGAAGGCGACAACCCCTACCTCTACGGGGGCAAGGAGCGCATGGCCTTGGGGGGAGTGCGCTACAGCGACTTCGGCCCGCGCCTTCTGAGCACGGCCTCTGGCTACTGGGGCTCACCCGACCCCCTCTGCGAGGAATACCGCGACCTCTCCCCCTACATTAACTGTGCGGCCAATCCTGTCCGATACATCGATCCTTCTGGAATGTATATTGTAGAGGAAAGTAAAAATAAATGGGAAAAGATGATTAGTTCGGTTACGAAAAAAATGGACAAGTTATCAAAAGATATAGAAAAAATTAAAAAGAAAGGCTCAGAAAAACAGTGGAGCAATGAGAAAATACAAAATAAATTAGGGGACAAGGCTGAAAGATTAAATTCTTTGGAAAATACATTGGCTACCATGACGGAAATTTCTGAAAGCACTCAGGGATATTCGTTACATCATGTTAGCGAAAATACAGGAGATATTAAATACGATCCAACATCGGGGAATATACAGGTTGTTTATACTGATGACGCTAATTTGGTTCACGAAATTACACACTGCGGACAGTTTGAGCACGGAAAAATCGGATTCAACAAGGAAAACGGAAACGCACTATTTGTTGATGTGTTTGACGAGGTGAATGCTTATAGGTCGCAATATGCTTTTTCTTCACGTTCGGTGTCACTTATTCCATCTTCAGTAAAAATCAATAACTCGGAAGATATAACCCCAGAATGGGTATTAGGTATAACTGTGGACGGAGAAAAATTTTACAAAAATTTAGGAATTCTTCCTGTCAACCCTAAATCGTCTATGCTTAAAGTTATGAAATCTTATAATATGATTCAAAATCAAGAAGCCCATTATAATAAGATTATGCAAAATTTGTATGCGAGATGAGACGAATAGCTTTGTTGTTATTTTTTGCAGCCTTGATGACTTGCTGTATGCCACGATTTGCGGCAGATAGCTTTGTGGGATCTTATATATGTAAAAGCAGATATCACAGTTATGGTTATGATAGCTTGTGTCTTTATTCCGACAGTACGTTTAAAATTATTTTATCATGTGATTCTTTATGTGGCGAATGGGAGAAAATTAACACAAAACTCATACTGCGGATAAACATGATGGATCCTGAAGGGAAATATTTTTATGAATGGTTGGGCACCTTCCCCAAAATTTACCCTGAAAAAAAAGTCCTAAGATTTAAAGGTGATAAATTGGTACTTGACAACTATAACGTATTTGAAAAATCAAGAATTGCGCCCACATTCCCATATTTAGATGTGAGCAATGACAAGGGTATTCGTTACAATAAGATTATATTATTATGCGATGGCTGTTATCTGGTATTTTATCCGGAATATGAATTTATTTCAAGTGATGGTGAACGAGAAAGATGTTCGATAATTGTAGGGAAAGATATCTATTTAAAAAATAACAGACTTTATAATGGTCGTGTATGCTCTTCCTCAGTAACTTCTTTTGAAAAATATCCAAGTGAAATTGACAGTGTCTCGTATGTAGATATCTATAGGACGGATGATTGGATAATCAAATGTAATGACATCAGTAATTATGTATTAGTGGGGATTGGAGTAAATGTTAAAGAAGGTCGTGTGTATAAGACTACGTCAAAAGTAATTTCAGCAATATATTTTAATGAGAAAGAGGAATTTGATAAATTCTGCAATGACAATAACATATC
>CAZAZA010000016.1:0-42809 GCA_964489495.1 uncultured Bacteroides sp. | reverse complement strand
CCATTCATAGTTAAGACGATGGCAATGGTTAATTAAAAAAACATGTATGTTCTCTCAATTCTCGCTATGAAGTTCAGCGAGAAGTAGCTTTCATTGGATAATTTCATTTGTCATGTGGCTTTAATGGTTAAACTAAAGATACATAAATTTTCTCGGTTACACAAACTGTGAATCCGAAGGACAAATGAAATGTCAAGGCGCGAGGGTGTAATTTCAGCGTTTTTCCCTGTTTTGATAAAACTGCACCCTCGATTTGCACCCTTTTTAACACTTTTTAATCGGCTGCTGCCAGATAAAATGCTCAAAAGAAGGCTCAAGGTATCGTTTTACCCTGCATTAAGGTTTCCAATCCACCACCTTCCGCTACTTTCTACTGCCCCCTTCATATTAGCCAAGAGGGTGCGGTATTTCCAGCAGTCAATCATTGCAACGCATTGAAAAATAACGAAATATGACCTAAAGAGGGTGCAGTTTGCAGTTAAAGTTTTATTGCACCCTTCTTGCACACCCGCAGTTTCAATATTCTGCGCCGATTGGGGAGTGGGGTAAAAAGAAAAACCTCTGAAAATCAATGATTTTCAGAGGAATTCGTCGGTCTGATAGACCCTTTAGTGACCCCGTGGCCGGTCTGGTTGGTAATCTCTCCAGTCTTGCTCCGGCAACTCTCTATAAGGTTGAGGCTGCCGAGTCTACGACCACTCCTGTTGTCTACGGACTTGTAGCTAATCCGGGAACTCCGATTTCTCTTGTCAAGGGCTGGAACTGGATTGGATTTACCGAAACTGAACCGATGAGTCTTGATGATATGGAATCTTCTGAAAAAGATGATTATATTGTCGGACAGGAAGGATTCGCACAGCACGACGGTCAGACTTGGGTCGGTACGCTCACAGCACTCACTCCCGGTGCCGGATATCTCTACCGCAGTGAGTCCGCAAAAGAGATCGTCTACCCGGATCTGATGCCAACCGGTGCCTCTGCGGTTCGTTCCAATATGCCTGTCAGCCATCTTGTGGATGTTCGCCGTTACCCGCAGATTATGGGTATGATAGCCGTGCTTGTCAACGACCTTGACGAGGTGGTTGCGCCCAATACATGCGAAGTGCGTGCTTATTGCGGTGATGTCTGCCGTGGTGTCGGTCAAGTGGTCCAAGGCCGGTTGATGATCAGCGTGTATGGTAATGCCGGCGACCGCGTGCGGATTGCCGGTGGCGATGGAGGTTCTTCCGATCAGTTTGTGACACTTGCTGAGGTGGTTCTTTCCGAAACGCTCCATGGTTCTTTGGATGAGCCTGTCCGCTTGAAGATCGGCGACTTGACTTCTACAGGCCTTGTCGACGGTTTGGGCGAACGTTCAGCCGAAGTCCGCGACCGAGTGCTTTATATTAATGGCGTGGCTGCCGACGGTGTGGATTTGATTGAGTTGTATGACAATGTCGGCCGCCGTGTTATGACCAGAAACGATCTGCCGACGTCGGGCATTTCAGTTGCCGGTCTACCCGCCGGTGTCTATGTCGTGACTGTCGATGCCGATGGCTGTCTCACTCGTCATAAAGTAATTATCAAATGATGAAAAAATTAGTTAACATATTGATCACGACGTTTGTCGTGATGCTAATGTCCGTTTTAACATCGGTGGAGGCGAAAGCCTCCACCGGTTGGACGGTCAATCCTGCGGATTTTCGCTATGACATGAGTCTCTATTTTGAGGTGGCTCGTGAGGACGGCGCAAGCATCGATTATAATCTTTATGATGTGGGTGCCTTTGTGGACGGACAATGTCGAGGCCTTTCCGATGTTGTTAGTCTTCCCGGAGGCGGCAGCTGTCTGTATATGCGCATTCGTAGTAATCAGGAGTCGGGCGAGTGGGTCTCTTTTAAATTGAGGGAGAAGGCTACTCAGGCAGTTACTGATATTGAGAATGTAACAGTAGCTTTTAAGTCAGATGATCGTATAGGTATGCCATCCGATCCGTTCAGGATGGTTGTCGGTGCCAAAGATAGTTTTACCGTAAATATTTCGGCCGGTATCGGTGGGTCGGTTGATAATGTCGGTGGTCAATATGACGAAGGAGCCACTCTGACTGTCACTGCAACTCCTGATGAGGGGTATAGTTTTGCCGGCTGGAGCGATGGCAATAATGATGCAACACGAATCATTACTGTCACCGGAGACATCTCATTGACAGCTAACTTTACCGTGAACAGCTACAAGCTGACATATGTAGTCGATGGCACGACATATAAGGAACTGACTGTCGAATATGGCACGAAGCTGACGGCGGAGGCAGCTCCGACCAAGGAAGGCTACACTTTCAGTGGCTGGGATGGCTTGCCTGAAACAATGCCAGCGCATGACGTGACAGTTACTGGTAGTTTCACCGTTAACAGCTACAAGCTGACCTACGTAGTGGACGGTGAGACTTACAAAGAGCTGACCGTCGAATATGGCGCGAAGCTGACAGCGGAGGCAGCTCCGACTAAGGAAGGCTACACCTTTGGCGGCTGGGAAGGCTTGCCCGAAACAATGCCCGCTCGCGACGTGACCGTAACGGCAGTGTATGATGTGAACTATTATTGGCTGCGGACATATGTCAATGATAATCTCGTTTACGAGGAGGAAATTGCCTATGGAGCTAAAGTCATAGTTCCTGATCCTGAAATAGGTGAGGGCTATACATTTAACGGATGGGCTGAAGAAGTCCCTGACGTTATGCCTGCCCATGATGTAGAGTTGCATGCCCTTGTTTCAGTCGGAATTGACTCAATTAATAGTGAAGGCACGGAAGAAGCCGTTGATGTATATAGTATTGAAGGTCAATTAATCCTTCATGCAGTTGCAAAATCACAGTTACGCAACCGTCTCGTCCCCGGCCTGTACATCATCTCCGGCCGCAAAATCCTGATCAAATAAAATAGAGATTGTATCATTGTTTTGAACTGCACCTCAAGAGTTGAAAAACTTTGGGGTGCAGTTTGTCTATCATTGTTTGAGGTGTGTGAACTTCCGTGAGACGGAGGGCGTTTTATTAGTGTCTTTAACAATAAAATTGAAACTACAATGAGACGTCTGATTTTATTTGTCGCATTTATTGCAGCATTTTTCACCTCGGCGTATGCCTTTATCGACTCATATACCATCGATCGCGATAAGCTGCCTCAGGAAGCCCAGGAGATGATTAAGGAGTATTTCCCGAAAGCCAAAATTGGGATGATAAAGATTGACCGCCATCTGTTGAAGAAGCCTGACTACGATGTGAGGTTTGTAAACGGAACTACGATCGAATTTAAAAATTCCGGGAAATGGAAGAAAGTAGACTGCAAGACGAGAGAAGTTCCTGAGGGTTTGATCCCTAAAACAATTAAGCGGCATGTTGCCAAAAATTATCCCGATGTTAAGGTGGTGAGCATTACCAAAAAGAATTCAGGATATGAGATAGGCTTGTCGGATGCGGTACTTCTCAAATATGACTTGTTAGGCATATTTAAAGGTGTCAAGATGCAAGACGAATAAGTAAAAAGTGGTAACTTTGCGGTCATGATGACCGAACCGACAGTTATACGGGCGGCGGAGTCTACAGTCTCCGGCGCCTTTTACTTTTCAAGCCGGGAGCGAATGGCTTGGGTCGATGCGTTGCGAGTATTAGCCTGTTTCCTCGTAGTGATGGCCCATGCCTGTGACCCGTTCGTGGGTATGTTTGACACAGACCGTACCGGATTTCTCACCGGCGTGATTTCCAGTAGCCTTACTCGTGCGAGTGTGCCGCTCTTTGTTATGATGACAGCTGTAGTCCTTCTTCCGCTTAGATCGGGAGTATCGCTCGGCGGTTTCTACCGCAAGCGCATAGGGCGTATAGCTCTGCCGCTCATTTTTTGGTCATTGGCTCTGCCGGTAGTGATGTGGGCTTATTTCCGATGGGGCAATCCGTCGACAGCAAATGCCATGATCGACATGGCGGCTTATACCGATTCGGCGTTGTTAAACAAATTGTACACGTGGCTCTTCAACTTCAATTTCGACACAACGCCGCTATGGTATCTATATATGCTTATCGGACTGTATCTTGTCATTCCGATAATCGACGGCTGGTTGCGCACAGCCACTCGTCGTGATGTGGGCACATTCCTTGTGATCTGGGCTGTGTCTTCACTGTTGCCGTGGTTCAAGATGGCAGCCCCTTTGTTGGGTTATGTCGGCAACTATGGTCATATGGGCGTATGGGGCGAATGTGACTGGAATCCGTTCGGAATGCTCTACTATGTTTCGGGCTACATAGGCTATATTGTATTAGCCTGGTATCTCACGCGCTGGCCGCTGCAATGGAGCCGGGCGCGTATGTGGGCAGTCATGCTTCCGATGTTTTTGATTGGGTATGTGGCAACAGTCATAGGATTTCTAATTGTTCAGGTATACTATCCGGGCGATTACGCATATCTGGAGATAGTGTTTTATATGTGCGGCCTGAATGTGATAATGATGGTAATACCGGTTTTCACTTCGATGCAGCGCATCGGTGGCAACGCCAAACCGGTATTGACAAAGATGGCCGCTATGACTTTCGGAATATATCTCTGCCATTATCCATTCGAGTATATCGCCTATGACCTTCTTGACATACAAGGCATGTGGCCGGCAGTGCGACTTGTCGGCGGAGCCGTCATTGCATTTGCCTGCGCCACATTCGTAACGTGGCTATTGAGCCGCTGGCCTGTTACACGCCGCCTTGTAGCCTGATAAGCTATCATTGTTTGTTGAACACTCCTGGTGTCGTATGATGTATTACTTGTCTGTCCAGGAGTTGTAATGGATATATTCTGGATGCCATTTGTCTTTAGGCGTTGATTTGGCGGCAGGATAGCCGATGGCTATGCAGTTGAGCGGTAGGACGTTTCCAGGTAATCCCAGCTTTTCGGAGAATGACTTGACTCTTTCTTCCAGAGGATAGACACCACACCATACCGCTCCGAGCCCCATCGCATGGGCGGCAAGAAGCAAGTTCTCGGATGCGGCTGATGCATCCTGGATCCAGTATCCCTGTCCTTCCTCGGGAAATGTGGCGTTCACGTCGCCGCATACAACAATGGCGAGCGGAGCTTTCCCGACCATAGTCATGGTTTTGAAATTGGAGCTTATCCATGAACGCAAATCATTGTCGCGTATCACCACGAACCGCCATGGTTGCTTGTTGCCGGCCGTAGGGGCTGCCATAGCAGCCCTTAGAAGGGTGTCGAGCTGTTCGTCTGTCACGTCGCGGGTTGAGTATGTCCGTATGCTTGACCGCGTCATAATGTTTTCGATTGCTGAAGTTTCCATAGTTACAGGATATTCATTTGACGGTTTTGTAATCCATTTGTATGACACTACAACAAGCCCGAGTGCCAAAAGGATAATAAGATAGGTGGAATTTTTCATATTTTTATCCAATGTTTTCAGCGCGTTTGAAAAGAGACCCGGTAGGGCAGACAAATCGACAGTAGGGACGAGAGACAATTGACGACAGGGCTACGAATAGCAATGCGGCCACAATCAAGCCTATAGGTGCCGACTCATACAAAAATGCCCTGAACAGTTCGAGATCAAGCCATCCGGTCAGTACATCAGCCCAAAGCAACAGCATCAGTACTGCCCAAAGAATCTTGCGAAACCAATCAAGAGCTTTGACTAACCGCTTGTCAATATGAATTTTGTAATGACATAGTTCGGCTACGAGCATCTGTGCCGAACCGAGGGGACAGATGTGGTTGCAGTAGTGTTGAGGGTGTCCGAATAGAGGAAAAACGAATGCAGCAGCCAGCATGACCAAAGCTGTTAGTCCGATAGGAAATGCTATGCCTGATGAAAGGTATTTCAGCATCAGGGTGTAATCAAGAAATTGACCGCACCAAAAGCCTAAAACAACAATGTTGGCAATCATCTGGGCCAAATTGTAGATAGGTTTTTTTACAAATAGCGGCAAAATACAGGCTGCGAGAGTGACGGCAAACGCTACCCATATTTTCCAAGGTGTTTCCGCAGAGACATCGTCGGGTGGGGTATCAAGAAAGAAATCAAGACCTGCGTCCATGTTGGCTATCACAGCCGATGACGAATAGGTGGCACCGCTGATGCCGTCGGGCTGTAGATCGGCAGCTTCCCTGACAGTCATGCCTATATATCTCGAGAATAAATCTGACGCACGGTTGAAGAATGAAGGCGTTTCGGAATTTGGCAGCGCCTTGATTCCGTCTATTCGCCCGTCCCTTATAGTAATCTCCAAAGGCACAGGACCTGAGTATCCGACCGCATCGGTCAGAGATGAAGTATTGATTATTAACGAGCCGTCCGACAAAGCTGTAATAGGGACAATTGGGCCGGAGTCGACATTATTGTTCGTTTGGCCGGAGAACCTGTGTCCGAACAACGACTTGTTGACAATCAACGCAGTGGCGCACATCATAAGCACACATAACACGAGGCTTAAAACCTTATTCTTCATAAAAAATCCACAACTGAAATAGTGCTAACATATTTTTCTCATAAAAAGGAACAAATTCTTGTTGGCTAAAGTTCCATTTCTCACAAAGTTGAGAGTCACGCAGATTCTGCGGAATGCTCAATTCTTGTGATACTAACCTGAAGTTGAGAACTCCATACTCGAGGGCTATAGGGCAGTTCTTTTATATGATTGTTGTTCGGGTGCTGACAAACATAAAAAAGGCCACAAAACAGGGCTGATTTTGTGACCTTTATGGGGTGATCCGGATGCGACTCGAACGCATGACCGTCTGCTTAGAAGGCAGATGCTCTATCCAGCTGAGCTACCGGACCAACCTTTTGTGGGTGCAAAGATAGTGCTTTTTGTCGAGACTGCAAAAAAATTTTTTCAAACTGATATTAGTTGCAAATGCTTGCCGGACTCAACGATTCAATGTAAATTTGTGTTTTTATTTCTAAAGAGATTTTTATGACCTGTCACAGCACGCCTCAAGCAAGTAATTACACTTCTAAAGAGATTGTTCATATAGCCCGCCATGTTACGTGGGTAGGGTTCTGGGTCAATGCGGCTCTGGGCGCTTTGAAGATCTCAGCCGGAGTTTTGGGCCGTTCAAGCGCTATGGTTGCCGATGGGGTGCATTCTTTGAGTGATTTCGCCACTGATATTCTTGTAATAGTGATGGTGGGTATTTCGAGACGCGGAGCCGACCGTGACTATCAATACGGTCACGGGAAATATGAGACATTTGCCGTATTGCTTATTTCGGTAGCTCTGCTCGTAGTATCTGGTGGTATATTGGTTGACGGTATCGATCACATTGTGAAGTCGCTTAAGGGCGAAGTCATCCCACGTCCGGGTATGGTGGCACTTGTAATGGCTGTGGTGTCGATTGCTGCAAAAGAGTTGTTGTTTCACTATACGCGTCGGTGGGGGAGGCGTATAGGGTCGGCTTCGGTAGTCGCCAATGCATGGCATCACCGCAGCGACTCTCTGTCGTCGATAGCCACACTCCTGGGTATTGCCGGAGCGATGTTCCTTGGCGAGCGGTGGCGTGTACTCGACCCGTTGGCGGCCATATTGGTGAGTATATTTATAGGCATAATGTCAGTACGGCTTGCAATACCTGCCATACGCGAACTTCTTGAGGCAGCTCTTCCGCCCGAACTGACAGCCAAGATCTATGAGGTGATCCGAACTACTCCGGGTGTCATAACATTCCATCATTTCAGATCGCGTCGTAACGGCAGCAGCATAATAGTCGACTTGCACATCAAGGTTGCCCCCGACATAACTGTGGTTGAAGGTCATGACATAGCTTCGGATTTGGAAAGCCGGCTTCGTTCGCGCTTAGGGCAGGATATGATAACAAACATACATGTCGAGCCTTATGGAGGTGAAACGATAGATAAGGACGGTGCATGTCGATGACGTAAGATAATACAAACTTATAATTATGATATGATGACACATTACAGTTTCAAACACATGGCGGCAGTCATTACCATGACGGTCGCCGCAATGGTAGCCCTTACCGGTTGTCACCGCGAAGAGCAGACACTTATGTCGATGGTACCTGTCGACCGTCCCTGTATGGTGGCGATGTTAGACCTCGATCGTCTCGCCGGCGATTTTGGTGTTACGATTACCGACGGACATCTGACTTTTCCCGACAACATGAAGTTTGTCGACTCCGTGATTCCGCAAAGCCGTCTTGACAAAGTGGCTACTTTGTTGCTGCCGATCGATCGGTCAGCGATACTGTTTTATACCGATAACGAGATGGGACAACACAGCTTTCTGTCATTCAAAGTCAATGATGTGGAAGCATTCGACAAAGTCCTTTCCGAAAATACGGGCGAACAGCCGGTGAAATCGGGCGATTACAATGTGACAAGATTCAACGGGGGCAACGTCCTGACCAAAGACGGCTATGCCTGGTATACGCGTATGTCGGCCGACAGTCTCGATGCTGTGCTTGAAAGTGCGCGGCGGGTGAGTCTTGACAAGGTGAACGGAGTGAAGACTGCACTTGTGAGTGATGGTTTTGTGCGGGTCGGTGTTATGATGGATGCCGGTGATGATCCGGACGGCCAGACTGGCAAATGGTCGGTGAACGTCGCACGCATTGACGGCAGCAAACTGGCATTTGACAGCCAGATAATGTACGGTGACGGCAAATTGATTGAAAACGAATATCTGTCGCCGATGTCTCTCGACTTTCTGCGTTACGTGCCCGACGGCATGACAGTCCTTGGCGCAATCGGAAGAAACGACAACAAGGTGACAGCCGAAGAAATAAACGGGCACTTGTCTGATATGCTGTCACCAATCGCTTATGGTCGTGAGGTACTTCAAGTGCTGCAACTGGTAACGCCTTACGTGGCCTCTGTCGACGGTACTGTCGCTTTCGGTTTAAAGGCAACAAGTCCGATGGGCATATTTATGATGGCGCATATGCCCCGTGAGCAGGTCAATAGTTCGATGAATAAGCTTGTCGCTCTTGGCGAACAAATGGGTCTGACACCTGTTGTCGACCAGCGCACCGCTACCGTGACCTTCGATATAAGTTCGCTTGCCTCTTCTACCGGAATAGGCTACTCAGGTCTTGAGCATCTCACCATTAAAGAGGCTGACGGTTATCTGCTTGTCACGACATTTGAGGCCGATGGCAAATACAACAATTCATATTCCAAGACATTCGAGGGAAAGGACGGTGGCTTTGTGGCGGAATACCCTCTAAATGAATTGGTGTCCGGCTGCAATTTCGGCGTTCGTCTGAATTGTCAGAATTCGGGGAATGAGCTTAAAGGGTTCGTCGATTTCCCGGGTTCGGAACAATCGTTTGTAGAGTCGTTTGTGAAGTTGCTGCACATCCTTTACGCCAGTCGATGATCGATAAAATAACACTCGATTCGCTTCGCCTCCCCGCCGTGGCTGAGCCGGACGGTGAGCGGCAAAGCGGAGTCTGGGGCGCTTCCCTGACGCTGGAGAAAGGCAATATCTACCTCCTCCGTGCGTCGTCGGGTTCGGGAAAATCGTCGTTGTGTGACTTCATATTCGGCAATCGCACCGATTATCGAGGCAAAATCATGTTTGACCGCGAGGATATAAGGCATATCAAAGCCCCCGACTGGTGCCGTATCAGACGCGAATCCCTGGCCTATATGCCGCAGGAACCGATGCTTTTTACCCGTCTCACGGTTATGGAGAATATTGTTTTGAAAAACCGGCTTACCGGTTTCCGCGAGAGCCGGTGGATTGCCGACGCGTTGGAGCTGCTCGAAGTGGCTGACAAGCGCGACTGGCCGGTTGAGCGTCTTTCGGTGGGACAGAAGCAGAGAGTGTCGGCGGTGAGAGCACTTTGCCAGCCCTTTGACTTCCTGCTGCTCGACGAGCCGGTGAGCCACCTCGACCCCGTGCGTGCTTCAGGCCTTGCAGGGCTTATTGCGGATGCCGCCGGTGAGTCCGGTGCCTCCGTCATTGTGACTTCCGTCGGCAACGACCTTCCACTCAAAGCCACAGAAATTGAGTTATGACCAGTTACAGCATATCGCGTCTGTTGCGGCGAAACGTCAGCGTCGCCCAGACCGCAGGATATATAATAGCATCGCTTTTCGGACTGTCGATTCTTGCCGTAGGCGTGAGATTCTGGACCGACTCGTCGGCTTCGACAAGGGCGGTCAGTTCCTATATCGTGGTTCAGAAACATGTCGACACGTCGCTTTTTGGCGGAGATCCTCCGCAATTTTCGCGAACTGAGATTGCCGAAATAGAGGCGCAGCCATGGGAACGCCGCACCGGACGTTTCGCAACGGCTGATTTTGATGTATATGCCAGAGTCAGCGGTATGGGACGATCGATGTCGACAGCTTTGTTCCTGGAATCGGTGCCCGATGAATTTATGGATGTGATCCCGGACAGCTGGGACTACAATCCGGCTGAAGGCGGCACAGTACCCGTAGTGATCCCCAAGGAATACCTGTCGCTTTACAATTATGGATTCGCTCCGGCAAGAGGATTGCCGCAAATCAGCGAGGATATGGTCGGTATTGTGCCGGTAGAGCTCTCGCTAAGTGGACGAGGGCATCAGCAAAGCCTTAGGGCGCGCATCGTCGGCTTTTCGTCAAGAATCAATACAATAGCCGTCCCGCCAAGGTTTCTCGAGTGGGCAAACGCTGAGTTCGGGAGAAGCGGAGGTGTGGATGCCTCGTCGCGACTTATCATCGAAACCGAGCGTCCGGGCGATCCACGTGCTTTAAAATGGATTGAGGACAAAGGTTATGAAACTATCACCGATTCGGCATCGGAAAGGGTTGTTTCGCTTGCATCAACAGGTTCGGTGATCGTACTCGGAATAGGCGGTGTGATAATAGCTCTGGCTTTGTTCATACTGACCCTCAGCATACACCTGCTATTGTACAAAAACCGACCGGTGCTTTTCGAACTGATGCAGCTCGGCTATACGCCGTCGCAGGTAGCAAAGCCTTATATGAAGCTGGTGGGATGTGTCAACTTCGCTGTGGCATTGTGTGCTTTGACTGCCACCTGGGGTGTTCGGCATATGTGGATGGAGCCGTTATCCAATGTGGGACTAATGGGGGGCCCGTGGTGGCCATGTCTCACAGTGACTGTCGGTACGGCAGTGCTGCTTACACTGGTCAATTGTGTGACAATACGCCGGATGGTAATCAAAGCTTTCCGCCACTGAATAGTACTGATTAAATGTCTCGTAGCCGCTTTGCAGGGCCGGTTGCGAGATATTTTTTTGTTTTTGTCAGTATTTGTGCCTAAATTTGTGAACTCTATCACCATAATTGCACAATGGAATGGAAAACAGTATAAAAATATCGGGCATACTGCTCATATCGTTTCTTTCTATTATTTTGTCATCTTGCGGAGGAGGTGGTGACGAACCTGAGCCAAAACCGAATCCAAATCCTGACACTCCTAAGCCAGAGTCGTCAATTGTTATAAGCGGCGACGCGGCTAATGGGTTGAATTTCGATGCTGATGGCGGTGTACAACAAGTGTCTTTTACGGCTTCCGGTTATTGGACAGTTACCGTAGCAAAGACCGGTGGAACTCCTTGGTGCAATGTTACACCGCAGGGAGGAGATGAGAAATCGGCATCCGTAAAAGTGAAGGTGGATGCGAATACCGGTTACGACCAAAGAAGTGTGACTTTGACTTTTGCGTGCGGTACAGCCAAAAAGAGCATTGTTGTGACTCAGAAGCAGACCAACGCGCTCCTTTTGTCATCCGATAAGTTAGAAGTAGGTCAGGCAGGAGGCGATTATATAGTAGAGGTGAGGTCGAATGTCAGCTACTCGGTTGAAATTCCCGAACAATTTGCATCCTGGATTAGCAAGGTCGGTAGTCGTGGCCTGACTGTTTCCAAAGTTAGCCTGCATATCGCTCCTAACGAGGGGGAAGATAGCCGTACGGGATATGTCGAATTTTCAAGCGAAGGATTACGCGAACGTTTAAATATATATCAGTCATCAGGTTCGCTTATAATATTGTCGCCGACAGAGGTAAGTGTGCCTTATACCGGAGAAACTTTCAAGGTTGAGTTGCGCAGCAATTGCGAATACGAAATCGAGATGCCGGATGCCGACTGGATAAAGCGTGATATGAGCCGGGCTATGTCGAGTCATACCCTTTATTTTATAGTGGATCCGTTTGATGGCTTGGAAGACCGTAAGGCCGAGGTTCGCTTCAAGGCAGCTGATGGATCTGCAACTGAAAACCTCACAGTGGTCCAACGGCCGAAAGGAGCATTGATAATAAGCGGCAAAGAAGTGAAGCTGTCGAATGCAGGCGGCACGTTCAGCATAAGGTTTTCTGCCAACACTGAAATATCCTACGCAATTCTCGACCAAGGCGATTCATGGATTTCAGGTGTCAGGTCGCGCGGTTTGGAGGAATCGGAATTATGGTTCACGGCAGCTAAAAACGAATCTGAGGAAAAACGTTCGGCGAAAATAGCTTTGTATGACCTTAATGACCGATCTGTGTCGGATACAGTTGTCGTGGAGCAGGAAGGATCCTACCTTACCTACACCACATCGCTGAAACAGGATGATTTTATGGATGCCGCATCTCATCGCTTTACGGTTGATGTGGATGCAAATATCCCGTATGAGGTATCGATTCCCGATTATATCGTAAGGCTGGAAGATGGGTCTGGACCCGTCGGCAGAATGGTTTTCGAGATTCAGGAAAACGGCGAAGAGGGTGTGTCAAGGAGGGGTTACATAAATATTACAGGCAATGGAAAAACATATGCCAGTATCCCTGTTTCTCAAGCTATGATGAAAGTTGAGCTGAAAAACAAAACTTATCTTGTCAAAGACTATAATGCAAGCCGGGTGACACCCGATATAACGAGCAACATCAAGGTCAGGTCTGTAATTCCCGACGAGGCCGCATCATGGATATCTGTGACTTATGATGACGATGTGAAATATTTGCCTTGCTTCGGCATAGCTCCCAACCCCGGCTATGACGAGCGTCAGGCCGTCATAACTCTTAGGGCGGGGGAGAAATGGAGCACAGCCATAATCATAAGGCAGCAGGGCCGTCCCAACGATTCTGAGCCCGTCGAAGCAGTTATCCCGGCCGGAGAGTCATTGACCGACATATTGACAGAAGAAAAAGCCATGACCATACAAAACCTTTCGGTCAAGGGCGAAATCAGCTCTGCCGATATATCGTTGATACGTACGATGTCGATGGAGGGAAGCCTGACGGATCTCGACCTGACGGAGAGCGTCATTCGCAGTAATGGCGAAGGTTACGAGGTTTATCCCTACGGAACGCAATATATAGAAGAAGATAATACTGTAGGCCGATATATGTTCTATAAAGTAAGTCTGAATCACTTAAAGCTACCCCGTACGCTGAAACGAATCGACAGGCAAGCCTTTAATTATTCTTCCATTGTGGATGTCGAAATACCCTACGGAGTGGAAGAAATCGGGAAATTTGCATTCAACGGATGTCAGCGAATGGTAAATATCACGATACCCGGGTCGGTGAAAAAGATACCGTATTCATGCTTCACCAATACCACGTCGCTTGACCGGGTGGTTTTGGACGAAGGTGTCGAGGAGCTGGGCGAAATAGCCTTTTTTCACTATCCGGCCGGAGGCGACCGCAACAATTCGATGCTTAGAGAAGTAGTATTGCCGTCGACGTTGAAAAAAATTGAGAACAGCGCATTTGGATTTTCCGGAATAAGGTCGATAGTCATTCCTGAAAACGTGACCGAATACGGCGAAGAAATATTTTTGCATTGTCATAGCCTTACAAAGGTGGTGATGAAAGGAGTTCCATCAGACGGTGTGTTACCAGAAGAAATGTTTTTCGAGTGCAATTCGTTGTCGGATATTACGTTGCCAAAAGGTATCAGGGTAATTGGCCGCGCGGCATTCTGCTATGTTACCGCACCCGAGATTACTTTGCACGAAGGCCTTGAGGAAATAGGTGACTATGCGTTTAATCAGACAGATATCATGAGATTGAATCTGCCGGAGGGGCTAAAGGTAATTGGTGAAGGGGCATTCAGTCAGATGTGGAAAATGAAATCGCTCATTCTTCCTTCGACTGTCACGACCGTGGGCGGGAATCTCCTCAGCTGCACTGTGAACACACTTGAGGCTTTGCATTGCCGCATGCCTGAACCCCCTGAGACTGCCGGCCCGCTGGTAGCCGATGATTTCGATTATTCGAAATGCACACTATATGTACCTAAAGGTTCAAAATCACTCTATGAGGCTGCTCCTTACTGGCAGAAATTTATTAAAATCGTAGAAGAATAAACACAATCAAAAATAACGACATGAAGTTGATTTTCACATCATTGCTTGTATCTACATTTGTCGGACTTCAGGTCTCGGCAGTAGAGACACCAGAAGCTGTTGACCTCGGACTGAGCGTGAAGTTTGCGTCAAAGGTCCTTTCAGTGAGTCAGCAAGGAAGCTTCTCTTCTTTCTATTTCGGTGAAACAGAACCACCTGCTGCCATGAATTCACCATATTCGCTTGAAGGGGTCGATTTAGGTTCGGATATTTCTGGAACCCTATATGATGCCGCGCACGTGATCTTAGGACGCGAATGGCGAATGCCTACAGAAGGCGAAATCCAAGAACTTATCGACAAATGCGTCTTCGAAGTCGCCACCGTCGACGGCAGACAGGGCTGGACGGTGACAGGAACAACCGGTAATTCGATATTCATATGCTCTACCGGAACGTCTCAGGGAAAGCCTATGGGCAGTTATTGGACTTCGACAGTAAATATTGACCCGATGCTCTTTCCAAAACGAGCTGCCATGATTATGTCCTTGAAAGGAGAAGAACTTCAATTGAAACGTCATGAGATTGGAGCCTTCTCGCTGGCAATACTCCCTGTACTTAACGAACGGCAGGGAAAACTCGTTGAGTCATTGATGGTAAACGCTGACTCAATTAACCTGAAAGAGGGATCTACGGGACATGTCTATCCGCGCATCACTCCCTTCGATGCCGCTGACAAGGATGTCAGGTTCACATCTTCTAAAGCCGATGTCGCAACAGTATCCGGAACCGGTCTGATCACGGCTATTGCTCCCGGCACAGCGGAGATAACCGTGGAAACAGTTGACGGGTCAGGTATCTCGGCTGTCTGCCGGGTGACTGTGGAGGCAAAACCTGTAGTGGAGCGCAAGGTCGATCTCGGCCTGAGCGTTCAGTGGGCCGCCTTTAATGTCGGTGCGTCAACACCAAGCGAAGCAGGTGATTACTATGGCTATGCCGAAGCTGTTACACGTCAGAATTATAACCGTTACGATTACTCCCATTATGAAGGATGGTCGTTTAAATTCCCTGCCGATCCGATAGGGGGAACGGAGTATGATGCCGCAACTGTGGCTTGGGGTGGTAATTGGCGTACTCCGACTAAGGATATGATTCAGGAACTTATCGACAACTGCACGGTTGAGAATGTGACTGAGGATGGGGTGTCGGCCTTCAAGTTCACATCAAAAATCAACGGCAACTCAATCATAATTCCGAAAGCCGGCTTCATGGACGGAACAATGAATTATAAAGATGGCGCATACCTCTGGACGACGGATATCAAGAATCCCGAAAGCTTCAGTCCGCGGGCCTATTGCCTTTCGGTCATGGGCTCTTCAGTCAGAGTAATGGAGAAAGATCCGTATATGGGACTGAATATACGTCCTGTGTATTTTGAAGTTCCGGAATTTGAAGGACTTGGCATAGAATGCGATGCCGATTTGTCAGACCTTTATGCCGGACAGAGCGTTACACTTAAAGCTGTGGCCAAACCGGCAGGTGCCGTACTTCCTACCGGTGATCTCTGGTGGGAATGCACCAAGGACGATATAATCGAATTCGGCGGAGGTGACACGAAATCTACATCTGTATTTGCCCTTGCCGAAGGTACGGAGACCATCACTCTGCATCATGGCGCATTCTCCGCTTCCGTAACGTTGGACA
Source organism: uncultured Bacteroides sp. (assembly GCA_964489495.1). Classification (GTDB taxonomy): domain Bacteria; phylum Bacteroidota; class Bacteroidia; order Bacteroidales; family Muribaculaceae; genus Paramuribaculum. Next base: position 26,831 of record CAZAZA010000016.1, on the reverse strand, counting down.
TTAAGGAACTTTGTCCTACTGCCGGTGACGAAGTCGATATGGGTGCCGGTTATCTTTGGTCCGGATGCAACCTTGGAGCCGCCGAACCTCAACAGGAAGGCAATATATATTGGTGGGGTCTAACTGAACCACAGCAACCGGAGGCTCTTCATGAGCATGTGTTCCCCGACGGGATTGACATAACCGGTAACTCTCAGTACGATCCCGCTACGGCCGAACTCGGCGGAGACTGGACGTGTGGCACCCGCGAACAGTGGAACGAACTTTTGTCGGGCTCCCGGAAAAAGCTGATTCGTTACAAAGGTACTTCCGGTTACCTCCTTACATCAAAGACTAACGACAACTCCATCTTCCTGCCGATCACAGTCGACAAGCCTGTGTACGCCGGCAATCGATGGGAAGTCAAGGGTCAGAAAATATACATGACAGGTACTCCCTCCGATGACGCAGGATATGCCCGTGGATTTGTTGCCAAAGATCTTGCCAGCAACGTAGCGACGGTCAACCAGATAACGACCTCCAACTTTGCCGTGCGTCCCGTTCGGCCAGTCGGCGGATCCGTCGGTATTGGGAGTATTGAATCGGAAGGTTCTGTGGTGGACGTGTTTGATATATTAGGTGTATCAGTGCTCAGAGGCGTTACGGTTGACAAGCTTGGCCAGCTTGAACCGGGTATTTACGTAGTCCGTACGGCCGATGGCAAATCCTTCAAGGTGAAACTCTGATTATATAAATGTTAAAGTCGTATCTCCCGCGGGCCGGCAGTGGTCTGCAGGAGATTTTTTTTGCGGGTATTCACATTTTTTCAACAAAAAAATTGGATGATTCAAAAAAAGACTCTACATTTGCGACCGCATAAAGATTATTGATGACAATTCACGACGCAAAACGTGATTCCATGAAAGAGGAATTACCTCGAATGATAATATCATAATTACATAATGTTTAACTAAATTCAAGACTCTTGCATGAAGAACATTTGGTTACAAATGGGCAGGAAAGTGTGGCTCGTCGGCTTGCTGACGCTCTGTTTCGCGTTTCCGGCTTTAGCGCAAAAGATTGCGGTGACCGGAACGGTCGTCGATAACACGGGCGAGCCGTTGATCGGTGCCAGTGTACAATTGGAAGGCAATCCGGCGGTCGGTACATCTACCGACATCGACGGCAACTATCGCCTCGAAGTGCCTTCGAATGCCTCATTGGTGTTCTCGTATGTAGGTTACACCCCTAAGACAGTTGCTGTCGACGGTCGTAACGTAATCAACGTGACACTTTCTGAAAACAGTGTTATGCTTGGCGAGGTGGTTGCCATCGGTTACGGCGTTGTCAAGAAAAGTGATGCTACCGGTTCGGTGGCTGTGATCAAACCTGATGACATCGAGGCCGGTATAGCGGTTTCGACTCAGGACCTGCTCGTTGGTGCAAGCCCCGGTGTTGTTGTAACAACAAACGGCGGTAACCCGACAGGCGGCGCAACTATCCGTATTCGTGGCGGTTCGTCACTCTCGGCCAACAACAACCCTCTCGTCGTAATCGACGGGGTGCCCATGTCCGACCAATCTAATGCCGGCGGTACAAACGCCCTGACAATGGTCAATCCTCAGGATATCGAAAACATGACAATCCTCAAGGATGCCTCGGCTACAGCTATCTATGGTAGCCGCGCATCAAACGGTGTCATAATCATTACAACCAAGAAAGGGCAGGCCGGTGCCCCGAAAGTCAATTTTGCAGCCAATTTCCATATGAATACGGCACGCAAGACCCTGAACCTCATGAATGCTTCCGAACTGCGCAAGATTGCAGTTGAAAATCTTGGAGAGCAGTGGGTGAGCGACTATTGCGGCAATGCAGACACCGATTGGCAAAAAGAGGTGCTGCGCACCTCTTTCTCTCAGGATTATAGCCTGAGCGTATCCGGCAAAGCAGGTATACTTCCTTACCGTGTCAGTGCCTCATACACCGACAATCAGGGTATCATGAAGACATCAGGCATGCAGCGTACGACTGTCGGATTCAGCCTGACTCCGAAATTCTTTGACGACCATCTGTCAGTGACAGCCAATGCAAACGGTACTTATATCAAGAGCCGCGAGGCTGATACAGGAGCTATTGGCGTGGCAACACGTTTCAATCCCATGCTGCCTGTTCATACAGCATATCCGACACTTGGCAATTCGGGACGCACGATGTTTAACGGCTATACGAACATCATGACGCTCAATGGAACACTCGACATAAACACAGATCAGAACCCTCTGCAGATGCTTGAGGACTACAACAACCGTGGTGAAGTGTTCCAGTCGAACGGCAACCTGCAGCTCGACTATTCACTGCATTTCCTTCCCGAACTCCACTTCAACCTCAACCTCGGTTACAGCGTGTCGAAAAACCAGGCATGGCGTGACTATTCACAGAACTCGGTTCAGGTATGGCGCAACCAGACACTTGCCAACTTCGGAGCTCCCGGTGCCGCTACCCGCACAAAGTGGTATGAGCTGCAGCGCAACACCCTTCTTGATTTCTATATCAACTATCGTAAGGACTTCGAGGTTATAAAATCTAACCTTGATGTTATGGCCGGTTATTCATGGCAGAAATTCGACTATCATGGTCGCGAACTGACGATGGTCAAATCGATGGGCTATTTCGCCAATCAATCGGTTAACCCCATCTACAATCCTGAGACAAAAGAGTTTACTCTCAATGTCGACGAAGCGTCAGCTTCTAAGATCGGACAGTCAGTCGGTGACGCACCCATGAGCCGTTGGGGAAGCCCCCTCCAGCTGATTTCGTTCTTCGGACGTGTGAACTACACCTTCGATGATACTTATCTGCTGACTTTCACTCTTCGTGACGACGCATCATCGCGTTTCAGCAAAGATAACCGCTGGGGTCTGTTCCCCTCTGTAGCTCTCGGCTGGAAGATTATAAATATGGACTTCATGGAGAATGCCCGCGACATAATGAACGACTTCAAGCTCCGTCTGGGCTGGGGTGTTACAGGTCAGCAGGACATCAACTCTTATTTCCCCTACATGCCGATTTATACCGACTCATATCAGCAGGGCTTCCAGTACCCCAACCAACAGGGTGTCTGGGTCAACCCGCTCTATCCTAACGCTTATGACACAAATATCAAGTGGGAGGAAACTACAACATGGAACGTCGGTGTCGATCTCGCATTCCTCAACAACCGCTTCACAGCAGCTCTCGACTGGTACAAGCGCAAGACCAAGGACATGCTTGTTAACTCTCCGACAGTAGGCATAAACACATCGAACTATCTGTACCGCAATGTCGGCGCTCTTGAAAATGAAGGTTTTGAAGTCAACCTTGGCGGACGTCCGGTAGTCACACCTGATTTCACATGGAACACCGGCATCAACATCGCCTACAACAAGAACAAAATCACCAGACTTACCGGCGAGACCAACATGATGCCTCACAACAATACCCCCGTCGGTATAGGCACCGCACTTACATATTATATTGTAGGCAAGCCTGCCGACACATTCCTTGTTTACGAGCAGGTATATGACGAAGCCGGCAACCCGCTGCCCGACCAATATGTCGATCAGAATGGTGACGGCCAGATAACTGCCGATGACAAAATCGCTTACCATGCGCCTGATCCCCGCTGGACCGCAACATGGAACAATACGTTCAACTATAAGAACTGGGATTTCGGTTTCGTGCTCCGCGCCAATTTCGACAACTATGTTTACAACGGTCCTCGCGCCGACCTTACAAGTCTTGGCAATTTAACCTCTAAAGGCATACAGCTCAACAACCGCATGGCTGAAGAGTTCATATTCCCTGCAGGTATGAGCGACAATATGTATCTCTCGAATTATTGGATTGAGAACGCTTCGTTTGTGCGTTGCGACAATATCTCGGTCGGCTATACTTTCGAGAACCTGCTTAAGGACCGTTTGAACCTGCGCCTGTTCGGCGTTGTACAGAACCCGTTTGTCATAACCAAGTACAAGGGTCTTGATCCGGAGGTGTTCGGCGGTATCGACAACAACGTCTATCCGCGTCCTGTGACATTCACCCTCGGTCTTGTCGCCAACTTCTAATTCCAGCAAACAGAACAAACCTATGAAATCAATAAATAAATTTTTCCTTGCGGCAGGCGTATTGGCCGCATCCCTGGCGAATAGCTCGTGTACGGGCGATCTCGACCTCACGCCTACCGACCCTTCGTCGATTACCCAGGGGCAGTTCAAGGATGACCCCAAGGGATATATGGACCGCGTTCTCGCCGATGTATATTTGAGTTTTTGTGTACACGGTGTAAACAACAACTCGCAGGTTCAGGGCTTTGACGGCGGTATGTCGACTTTCCAGCGTGCGGTGTACAACCTTGAGGAGGTGCCCTCCGACGAGTCTACGTGGCTTTCGACAGGTGACGCTGCCATCTACCAGCTGCAGTTCGGCAACGTTTCGGCTGACAACCAGGCGGTGTTCGGCGCATATTCGCGTCTGATCATCAATATAGCGCTCTGCAACGACTTTATCCGCACGGTGTCTGAAAACGGATTCTCGATTCCTGACGACCTCAGGGCCGAAGCAGAGGAAAATGTGCGCCAATGCAAGATTCTGCGTTCGGCATGCTATTTTTATCTGATGAACTTCTTCGGCGATGTTCCTTATGCCGACGAGACTCAGCCGATGGGAGCCGTTGCTCCGCAGATTCCACGTGCCGAGGTTTTCAATCTCGTTACGAAAACTCTTGAAGATGTGCTCGCCGAATACGGCGATGGCGGTTATAAAGCTGCCGCACAGGCTTATGTCGGCAAGGATGTGGCCGAAGGCTTACTTGTCAAGCTTTATCTGAATGCCGGTGTGTTCGCCGGACAGCCTGCATGGGACAAGTGCGTTCAGCATGCCAATGCTCTTATCGCAGCTCACAAGGGCACCGGATTCCAGAATTCGGGTCTCGCAGACAAATTCCATATGAACTTCGCAGCCAACAACCGCGACTACACAATCGGTGGTTCGGCTTCGACAAGCGAAATACTTTGGGCTCTCCCCGAGGATACCCCCAACCTTATCAGCTACGGAGGCGCAACCCTTATGCTTCTCGGCTGGCTGACTGCCGACTATAAGACAGAGTATAATGCCGGCAACGGCTGGGCCTGTATGACAGTGCGCGAACAGTCTGTACAGAAAATGGAATGGACCGACAAGCCTGTATGCTCAAAGACAAACGACGACCGTCTTGCTTTATGGAAGACATCAGCCGATGGTTTCACTGTTACCAATAACTCTCTCAAGCAGAGCGATCCGGAAGCAGGATATCTCGGCGTTAAGCTTTATAACTGGAATATAAATCCTGACGGTAGCTGGGACAAAGAGCACGCTCCGGCATTCGACGGCGACAAGTCGATACAATGCTGGTGGCCTATGATGCGTCTGTCGGAAATCTATCTTTCAGCAGCCGAAGCCATCCTCAACGGTGGTGGCGACCGTTCACAGGCTCTTGAATATGTCAATCTGATACGTCAGCGTGCAGGCCTCGGCGCATGGACCGATTCGCAGCTCACAGCCGAATCGCTCCAGGACGAACGCGCACGCGAACTCTTCTCGGAATGCACTCGCCGTACCGACCTCATCCGCTATGGCAAATGGATTTCGGGATATACCTGGAACTGGAAAGGAAATGTGGCCGCAGGTACAGACTTCCCGTCTAACTTCAACCTCTATCCGTTCCCGGCAACAATCATCGCCCAGTCGACCTACAAGCAGAACCCGGGCTATTAATCACCTCATCCGACTTGATAAGCAATGAAGAAAACATTTCTGTTCATAGCTATGGCGGCTGCCGCTCTCGGCTTCACCGCCTGCGAGGACACTAAGGAGCCGGTATATCACGAACCGACTGAATTTGTCCTCAATACCCCGGCGTTCGCCAATCAGCTCTATATGCTTGGTTCGAACGATTCGGTGGCGATTACCTGTTCGCAGCCCAACTACGGCTATGCTGCCACTCCGACTTACACAGTCGACGTGACACTTGACGAAAAGTTTGTGGAAGCTGACGAAGCAAACGGAGTCGAAGCAAACTACAAAACCATAAAATGCGGCAACAGCGCAGTGCTGATGCTCCCCGCCCCGGAGCTTGACAAAGCTCTTCTCGAACTTCTCGGTATAAAGGGCTATTCTGAATTCCCCGCCGAAGGTGTGAAGCCGATTTCGTGCTACATCCGCGCCAATGCCGCACTCGACGGTGTGGCTTCGAGTGCGATAACTTCCAACACCATCAAGCTTGAAGCATTACAGCTCTATAACTGCTATCCGCAAACCGGACGCACCATCTACCTCATCGGTCAGGGCACTCCTGCCGGATGGGATATCAACGGAACATCAGGCGCACTGCAGGAGACAGGTGTCGGTACAAATATCTATGTAGGAGCATATGATATTCCTGCCGGCGAGCTGCGTTTCCGCATCTATGAGACGCTCGGCGAATGGGGCGGTGACGGTGCACTCCCGTCGATTGGTTCAGGCCCGGATGACAATACAGCAGTAGACATTGAGATTGGTGATACTCCGACTCAGTATACGGCCGTTCCCGGCAAGGGCTCATGGTTGCTGGCAGACTGGACGGGCGGCTTTGTGACATTCACACTCAATATGACCGACCCTGACAATATGGTTCTGACTCTGCAGGCCGGAAACCACGACACCAACGGCAAAGCATTCATCTACCTTGTCGGCGCATGCTCTGCATGGTCGGTGACCGATCCAAAAGCCGAGGATATTTATGCCGATTTCAAACTGTTTGACATGGAAGGTAATGGTGTGTTCACCGGTACATTCGAAGTTCCTGCAGGTTCGGCAACGTTCCGCTTCTACACCGAGCTCGGTGACTGGGACAAGGGTTCGCTTGGCTATCAGGTAGCAGATGAATCAACCGACCTCCCGATGACCGACAACAGTTACAGCGGCCCGTACGTAGAAGGTAAGGGCAACTGGTCGTTCCCTGATTGGAAGGGTGGCAAAATGGAGATGACTGTCAACACGACTGACAACACTGTCCTATTCAAGGCTGCCGAATGATTAACCTAATTCAGACTAAAGAAAAATGAACAAGATATCATTATTATCAATAGCCGTGTTGGCCGTGGGTCTGGCAGGTTGCGAAAACTTTGATATGCCAAATCCTCCCGCGCAGTCCAACCCGCAACTGCCCCCCTTCGATGCCGAGAAGGTGATGGTCAACAACCTCCTTGGCGACGGAACAGTCAATCTTGAGGAGGTCGACGCGCAGGGTGACTCTGTTGTGCTCGCCCGTGTCGACACATTGTCACTGCCCGCAGGCTACACTCTCGCTTTTGTAGCTCAGGTGGGTTCGGGCGAAAGTTTTGCCAAAGTTGCCGACGTGCCCACGGCGTTCGATGAGAGTGCGCGTGAAATCAAGGCAAGCCCCGACGACCTCAACAGCGCGTTCCGTTCTGCATTGTCGACACTCGACCCCGGAGCCAGGACAGTGGATATCCGCTATCAGGCCTATGCTGTCAGAAACAGCAGTAAGATACGTCTCGGAGGCGAGAACGCTTACTATGGCGTTTCGAAAGGCACGTTCAAGCCGTTCAACCCCGGTTTCGTGGTAGAGGAAGCTTACTATCTTATCGGTACACCCACGGGCAATGTGATTGACGCCGATAAAGCCGTGAAAATGTCAAATAGCGGCGGCAGTCCCTATGACGACCCGAAGTTCTTGACTTTGGTCGACATTACCGATGAACAGGCTGCGGAAGGATATTATTTCGCCATTGTGCCTCAGTCGACCCTGTCGGCAGGCAGCGGAACTATATTCGCTCCCTCAGAGAACACTGAATCGGCTAAAGGAACACTTGCCGAGACAACTACTCCGGGTATGTGGGTCATAATCAAGGAAAGCAACTTGCACCTGATTGAGTTTGACGCTCGCTCACACGACTATTCGCAGTCACTGGCCATACCGTGTCTTTATACTCCGGGAAATTCCAATGGCTGGTCGCAGTCAGCTTCGCAGACTCTCTCAACTTCTGACTATGTCAACTATCAGGGTTATGTAATGATTGACGGAGAATTTAAGTTCTCTTCGGCTGCCGACTGGGATCACACCAACTATGGAGCCGGTGATGCAGAGGGCACTCTGTCAACTGATGGCGGAGCAGGTAATCTTAAGGCTGATAAAGGCCTTTACTGGGTTAATGCAAATATCGTAAGTCTGACATATAATCTTTCGGCACCTATTACCACCTATGGCGTTATCGGTGATGCTACTCCCGGCGGATGGGATGCATCGACTGCACTTACTCCCTCAGAGGATATGCTCGTATGGACCGGTACTGTGCATCTTTCCGGCGAAGGCACATTCAAGTTCCGTGCAAATGACGGCTGGGACATCAATCTCGGCGGCGATCTTGCCGATCTGACCCCTGGCGGTGATAACATCGCAACCCCTGGTGAAGGTGACTATGAGATTACGCTCGACCTGTCGGCTCATCCCTATTCGGCTTTCCTACAGAAGAAGTGATTTGGCAGGCTGAATAAATCCTAAAATACTTGTTGGTCCCGGAAGCGGCAATGCTGTTTCCGGGACTTTTTTGTAATTTTGTATTCTAATAAAATCAAAGACAATTATGGCAAACATAGGAGATACAGTCAGATTCCTTAATTCGGTTGGCGGAGGCCGCGTTGCCCGCATTGACGGTCAGCTGGCCTACGTGGTCGATGAGGACGGTTTTGAGATGCCTGTCCTGCAGAAAGAGTGTGTGGTGGTGGCTTTGGCCGGTCAGGAGCCCGCTCCGACCACATCATTCCGCCAGCCCTCTAAGCCGACTCCGGCCCCAGCGCCCGCTCCGTCGGCAAAGGCAGAGTCCAAGCCTGCTCAGGTTCCGGCAACCGCCGAAGAAGAGCAACCGGTTGAGGAATTGCCAGGCGGTGACCGCATAAACCTCGTTTTGGCTTTTGAGCCTCGAAATATCAAACAGTTGTCGACAACCACTTACGACGCTTATCTCGTAAATGATTCGAACTACTACATGTATGTAGTGCTTTCGACAAGGGCTGATGACGAGGATAAATGGACAATGAGGTATGCCGGCATAATAGAGCCAAACTTTCAGGTGCTGGCGGTGGAACTTGACCGGACAGACATCGCGATTATCGATCACGTGTCGGTACAATATGCGGCATTCAAGCGAGACCGTCCTTATGAATTGAAGCAACCGGCAAGTTTTGAGTCAAAAATCGACAATACTAAGTTCTTCAGACTGCACTGTTTCAAACCTAACGTCTATTTTGATAATGATGTGATTGCTGTCGACATCGTGCGTGACGATAAGTTCTGCGGACGCGACAAGGATGTTGATCCTTCGAAACTGAAGGAGGAAATGATACGTCCGAAGGAAGCTGACCGCCGTCACTCTTATCGACCTGTGACAAAGCGCAAGCGTCAGCCCTCGCGGCGTAACGGCGAAATAATCGAAGTAGACCTGCACATCACCGAACTGGTCGATTCCACGGCCGGATTATCGCCTGCCGACATGCTGAATCTGCAAGTCGACACATTCCGTCATGTCATGGACGAGAACTTGCGCAACAAGGGCCAAAAGATTGTATTTATCCACGGAAAAGGAGAGGGCGTGCTTCGCCAGGCATTGCTTAAAGAACTGAAGCACCGTTACAAAGGACATGATGTTCAGGATGCTTCGTTCCGTGAATATGGCTTCGGTGCCACTCAGGTGACAATTCGATGATTTTCTGGTTCAGCGGCACGGGCAACAGCAGGCTGGTAGCCGAACGAATAGCTGAAGGGCTCGGAGAAACTTCGATACGTATCGACGGCCGTTTCGATGAGGCCGTCGCCGGATTGTCGCCTCAGGAGCGTATAGTGTGGGTGTGCCCTGTTTACGGCTGGCGCGTTCCTCCGGTGGTGGAGCGCGCGGTGTCCAGCCTGTCGGACAATGTGGGTTCAAAGGCCGCTCACTGGCTTGTGGTGACCTGTGGCGACGATGTTGGCGAGACTCCGAGATACTGGAGACAGCTGGTCGAATCGCGAGGATGGTCTGTAGCCGGAATCTATTCGGTAAGAATGCCTAACACGTATGTTTTCTTACCCGGCTTTGATGTCGACTCTCCTGAGGATGCGTCCCGTAAGCTTGCCGATGCCCCGGGACGGGTCGACAGTATTATTCGCTCGATAAAAGCCGATGAAAAAGAGCTTGTGTGGGTTCGCCCCGGCATGTTTCCCGCATTGAAATCACGGGTGTTATGTCCTCCTTTTCGCCGTATACTGATGAATCCGTCACGGTTTAAAGTTGATAGTTCGCGCTGCGTCGGGTGCGGTAACTGCATGACAGCTTGTCCGATGAACAACATCACACTCGACAGTGGCCGTCATCCTGTATGGGGTGACAATTGCGCTTTCTGCACCGCATGTTACCAGGTGTGCAGCCATTCGGCCATAAGCTGCGGCCGGTGGTCGCACGGCAAAGGACGCTACATAGCTCCTGCCCGTTTCCCGGACTGAATCGGCTGATGCAGTTTTTTTTCGTTGTTTGGGTGAATTGTTGTATTTTTGCAGATTAGAAAAAACTCCAACGTAATTACGTAAAAACATATACATACAAACCTATGTTTAGAGATAAAACTTGTGGCGAATTGCGACTGTCGGATGTAGGGCAGGAAGTCACTCTCGCCGGCTGGGTGCAGCGCACCCGCAAGATGGGCGGCATGACTTTTGTCGACCTTCGCGACCGCTATGGTATCACGCAGATAGTCTTCAATGTCGAGAATGATGCAGCGCTTTGCGATCAGGCAAACCATCTCGGCCGCGAGTATGTAGTCCAGATAAAGGGCCGCGTCACCGAACGTACTGCCAAAAATCCCAAAATGCCTACCGGCGATATCGAAATCGAGGCTACAGAGGTGAATATTCTGAACCGAAGTGAAGTGCCGCCGTTCACTATCGAAGACGATACGGATGGTGGCGATGACCTGCGCATGAAGTATCGTTATCTTGACCTTCGCCGTGGGTGTGTGCGTCGAAACCTTGAGCTGCGCCACCGTATGGCGTTTGAGATTCGCCGTTATCTCGACGAAAAAGGTTTTCTGGAAGTTGAGACTCCGGTGCTGATCAAGTCGACTCCGGAAGGTGCACGAGACTTCGTAGTGCCTTCGCGTATGAATCCCGGACAATTCTACGCTCTGCCTCAATCGCCTCAGACGTTCAAGCAACTTCTGATGGTGAGCGGTTTTGACCGTTACTTCCAGATTGTGAAGTGCTTCCGCGATGAAGACCTCCGTGCCGACCGTCAACCTGAATTCACCCAGATCGACTGCGAGATGTCGTTTGTTGAGCAGGAAGATGTGCTTCAGATGTTCGAGGGACTTGTAAAGCATATTTTCAAATATGTCAAGGGTATCGATTTCACCGAGCCTTTCCCGCGCATGACATGGGCCGACGCGATGCGTCTGTATGGCAGCGACAAGCCTGACACCCGTTTCGGAATGCAGTTTGTTGAATTGAAGGACCTCACAGAGGGACACAATTTCTCCGTACTCGACGATGCCGAGTATGTAGGTGCGATAGTGGCTCCGGGATGTGCGGGATATACCCGCAAGCAGCTTGACAAGCTTACCGAATTTGTAAAACGTCCTCAGGTTGGTGCGAAAGGCCTTATGTGGGTTAAACTTGAGAATGACGGATCAATAAAGAGCTCGGTCGGCAAATTCTATAGCGATGATGACTTGCGTAAGTGGCTCGACCGTGGCGGAGCAAAACCCGGAGACCTGATGCTCATACTTGCCGGACCGACGATGCGCACCCGCAAGCAGCTTAACGAGCTACGTCTCGAAATGGGCACACAGCTCGGCCTTCGTGACCCGCAGAAGTTCTCTTGCCTATGGGTTGTGGACTTTCCTCTCTTCGAGTGGGATGACGAGACACAGCGCTATTACGCCATGCACCATCCCTTTACATCGCCCAACCCTGACGACATACCGATGCTTGAAAGCAATACAGGGGCTGTGCGTGCTACGGCTTATGACATGGTTGTCAATGGCAACGAACTCGGTGGAGGCAGTATACGTATTCACGATGCCGTGCTTCAGGATCAGATGTTCAAACTGCTCGGACTCAGCGAAGAAGAAGCTCAGTATAAATTCGGCTTCCTGATGAACGCCTTCAAGTACGGTGCGCCACCTCACGGAGGCCTGGCTTTCGGTTTCGACCGTTTTGTCTCGATCCTTGCCGGACTTGATTCGATACGCGATGTGATCGCATTCCCGAAAAATAATGCCGGCCGCGACATGATGATTGACGCTCCGTCGGAAATCGACCAGAGTCAGCTTGACGAGCTTCACATCGAACTTGCGCCTGAAGAGGAAAAAAAATAAGATGCTGATAAGTGACATTATATCGGTTGTAGAGCGGCTTGCGCCACCGGCCATTCAGGAGGAGTGGGACAATACGGGGGTGCAGGTCGGTAGCCTGCTTGTCGAATGCACGGGCGTGACGCTGTGTGTCGACTGTACACCGGCAGTTCTCGACGAGGCAATAGCGGCCGGTCACAACCTCATCATAGCTCACCACCCGCTGATATTAAAGCCTCTGAAAAGACTTACCGGTGTCACTCCGGTGGAGGCCGTCATACTTAATGCTGTTGCTGCCGGTGTGACTGTCTATTCCACCCATACGGCCCTTGACAGTACGGAGGGCGGCATTTCGCATGTTATGGCACGGATGCTCGGCCTTGAAGATGTGGAGGTGCTTGATCCAAGGCAGAGCGATTTGCTGAAACTCACGGTCTTTGTGCCGCGAGACGATGCCGACCGCGTGCGGCTTGCCCTGTTTGATGCCGGGGCCGGGCATATAGGCCGTTATGATTCATGTAGCTACGGTTCAGAAGGTGAGGGTACTTTCCGCGCCCTTGACGGAGCATACCCGACGGCAGGCGACTTGTATGAATTTCATACCGAACCCGAGACCCGTCTGGAGGTGATCCTCCCACGTTGGCGACGCAGGGCAGTGGAGGAGGCGATAAGTCAGACACATCCCTACGAAGTGCCGGCGTATGAGTTTACGGAAGTGACAACTGGCTGTAATCCTTATGGACTTGGCGTGATCGGAGTGCTTTCAACACCGATGACAGCACGTGAACTGGCTTTACATGCCAAGAAAGTTTTCGGTTGCGAGGCTGTCAGAGTACCGTCGCTTCAGCTCGGCAGTGACGATGAAGAGGTTGCACCCAAATTGCGCCGCGTGGCTGTTTGCGGCGGTTCCGGAGGATCGCTGATTAAGGCTGCATTAGGCGCACGTGCTCAGGCATATGTGACTGCCGATGTGCGCTATCACGACTTTGTAGACTATGGCGACCGCCTATGCCTGATTGATATAGGTCATTTTGAAGGTGAGAAATGCGCAAGAGAGATTTTGCTTAAGGCAATTAGCGAAAAATTTCCTAACTTTGCAGTCTCAATTGCGAAGAACGAACATAATCCAACAGAATATTTGTAAGCTAAATATAGAATATGGCTAACGAGAAAACCAAATCGGACCAGACACTCTCTGTGGAGTCGCGCCTACGCGCACTGTACGAGCTGCAGACTATCCTTTCGCGAATCGACCGCATACGTGACGTGCGCGGTGAGCTTCCTATCGAAGTGGAGGCACTCGAATCTGATACCGAAGGACTCCGTACGCGCATCTCGAAGTATGAGAAGGAAATAGAAGACCTACGTCACCAGATAGTGGCCGAGAAAGAGAAAATCAACCAGTCGCGTGCAAGCATTGCCAAATATCAGACACAGCTCGACAATGTGCGCAACAACCGCGAATATGATTTGCTGTCGAAAGAGGTAGAGTTTCAGACTCTTGAAATCGAATTGTCGGAGAAGCACATCAATGAATACGGTCGTCAGATCGAAGACCGCACACACGACATCACCGAGACGAACGAAACCCTTGAGGACCGCAAGCATGTGCTAGGCGAGAAGAAAAAGGAACTTGAGGAGATTGTTTCCGAAACACGCAAGGAGGAGGAACAGCTCCGTCAGCAGGCTAAGGATCTTGAGCCGAGCATCGATGAATACACATTGAACGCGTTCAAGCGCATACGCAAGAACGCCCGCAATGGTCTTGGCATTGTGTATGTTCAGCGTAACGCCTGCGGCGGTTGCTTCAACCGTATTCCGCCTCAGCGCCAGATGGAGATTAAGATGCACAAAAAAGTTATTGTCTGCGAGTACTGCGGACGCATCGTCATAGATCCCGAACTTGCCGGCGTGACAGCAGAATAAACTTCTTCCGACCTACACTACACACAATCCCCCTCGAAACCCGCTATAGCCGAGTGACGAGGGGGATTGTTGTTTCTGCTATTAATGGAGTATCAAAGCACTTTTTTGTAGAGTTTCTTGATTTGCTCGATGTTGACTTCACGTGGGTTGCCCGGAGTGCAGACATCGGCGATAGCCTGCTCGGCGAGACGGTCAATATCACCTTCCTTTATGCCGAGGTCGCTGAGGTGCTGGGGAATACCAACCTCTTTTGACAGGTCGGCAACTGCCTGGCATGCGGCTTTGGCTGCTTCTTCATCGTTCATCTCCTTGGTGTCGACTCCCATAGCCTCGGCGATTGCGCGGTATTTCTTCATCGCAGCGGGCATGTTGAATTCCATAATTGTGGGCAGAAGCAATGCGTTTGCAACGCCGTGGGGTACGTCGAAGAGCGAACCCATCGGGTGTGCCATGCCGTGTACGAGGCCGAGCCCTACGTTCGAAAATGCCATGCCGGCAATGTACTGTGCTACGGCCATGCCGTCACGAGCCTCTGCGTTCTTGGGTTCGCGCACTGCTACCGGAAGATATTTTGCAATCATGCGGACTGCCTCGATTTCAAACATATCTGACATAGGCCATGCTCCTTTGGTTATGTAGCCTTCGATAGCGTGTGTCAGGGCGTCCATACCTGTTGCGGCAGTCAGGCCCTTGGGCAGGGAATACATCAGCTCGGCATCGATAATGGCTACGGCTGGTATGTCGTTCGGATCGACGCAAACCATCTTTTTCTGCTTGTCCTCGTCGATGATCACGTAGTTGATAGTTGTCTCGGCTGCAGTTCCGGCTGTTGTAGGGATGGCGATCATAGGAACGCTGCGGTGTTTGGTGGGAGCGCATCCTTCGAGCGATACAACGTCGGCAAACTCGGGGTTGTTAACGATGATGCCCACAGCTTTGGCTGTGTCTATCGACGAACCTCCGCCGATGGCTATTATGAAGTCGGCCCCTGATTCCTTGAACGCTTTTACTCCGTTGTTGACATTCGTTACCGTGGGATTTGGCTTGATGTCTGTGAAAAGTTCGTAAGGAATGCCGGCTTCGTCGAGAATGTCAGTGACCATGGCTGATACACCGAGCTGCACGAGCATGGGATCGGACGCTACGAGAGCTTTTTTACCGCCAAAACGTTTGATTTCGCCTACAATCTCTTTGCGGGCACCGGGACCGAAGTGTGATACTTCGTTGAGAATAAAACGATGTGTCATTGTTATGTATGATTTAAATAGTGATTTCGGTTAACGTTTTACAAAGATAGATATAATATCCCGTATATGCAAAATATTATTTCAATGGCGTATTGGCCTTCGCCAAGGTTGCGATGTTGCAGAGTGTCCGATCAATGGCACTGTCAGCGTCTCGGGATATTCGAGGGGATTGGTCTCGCGTAACGCGACAATCGTATCGGCCGGTGTCAGACAAAGTATGGAATTAAACGACATGTGGCTGTCAGCACCGTAAATAAGGTAATTGCAGTGGCGCGGGAACATTGTGCCTGCGCGGCGGGTCGAGGCTGACACTATAAATATTGTGTCAATGCCGATGGAGAGGCATCCGTCCGACGGGTCGCCAAGTCGGAAGGTCGTTACTCCGCGTCGTCCTGCATATTCGGCATATCGAGATTTTACCGCCTCAAGTCGCTCGTCGCGTCGGTGAGCGGGGGCTGTGGTTATGAGTTTCATTTCACAGCCTTCGCGTACGATGATTTCGGTCGATTTTGATTCCGAACGAGTGATAATCCACTCGTCAGGATATTCGCGTGTCATTTCCGAAGCCATTATCGTGGCGCAAGATGATAACGAAAGCAGGCAAAAGGTGAAGTAGATTTTGCGATATACGCGGTGACGGCTGATTTCGATGAGTTTTACAGCTGTAAGAAAAACGAGATAGGGGATAAAGAACCAGGCGGGAAAATAGATGCCGTCGACTGTCGCTCCGGGTGCCGAACCGATGGTTTCTACTGTCAGGCGTATGAGGTGGTAAAACCCGTCGAGTATGTTGGGAAGGAGAGGCATTGACCATCCGGCGCTCAAAGGAACAACATAGAGTATACCGGCACCGAGATACAAGGGAAGAAGTAAAGAGGCGACCGCGTTTGATGCAAGAAAGTAGATCGGGAAGTAGTGGAAGTGATATGCGGCCACAATGCCGCATCCGAGGTTGGCGGCAATCGATATGCCGAAAAAGGCGCAAATGCTGCGTAGTACACGGTGTGAGCGCCAAGACGATAGGTCAAATGTCGTCGAAAACACAAGTATGGCCGCAACGGCTGCAAACGACAGTTGAAAGCCAATGTCGGCAATTTGATCGGGAGACACCGCAAGGATGAGGAATGCCGCCGTCATAAGTGAATTGAATCCGGATGACTGACGCTGGATATGGCGTGCAATCATGAATATCGAGGTCATTACAACGGCTCTCACTACCGATGGCGACAGTCCGGTGATGAGTGCAAATGACCACAACAGCAGTATCAGTGTTATCACGCGCATCTTCTTGTAGCCCATGAGCGCAAGCGGAAAAAGCGCAATGTTGGCTATCAGTGCGATTATGCCGACGTGTGTCCCGCTAAGCGCAAGCAGGTGGGCGAGTCCGGATGATGAAAACATCTCGCGGTTTTCGATCCCTATGGCGGTGTTGTCGCCTGTCAGTACCGCTTTCAGGAAATCTTTGCACCCGTGGTCGAGTGGCGAACGGTCGATGGCGAGCCTGACGGCGTATCCAACTTCCGCCGCACGATAGAGCAGACCGTTGCCACGGCTTCTGATGTTGACCGAACTGTGATCACTTATGTAGGCTTTATATCCTACAGCGCGTGATGCTAATCTACCGTCATATATGATCTCTTCATCGACATCTTTTGTGAGACGTAAGGGCTGGAGTATTGCTGTGAATTCAATTTTGTCACCCGGGACGGGAATTTCGACGGATTCATCGCGTGCCATGGACAGCGCGACGGAAAACGAGTCGGTATCGACAATGATATTCACGGCCTTATCACTCTCTGTTACATCAGTCACACGGCCTGTCATACATAAAGGCCCATCGACCGTTACTTCAGGTATTGGGTTGTGGCGCAGTCCTGCATCGAGTGCTCCTCCGAATAAAAAAGCCGCAAGTATTGTAATGCTGCTTCCCGGCCGGTTGTGGAGTCTCACTGTCAGGAACAGGAATATACATAAAAGGACTGCCCATATCCAGGCAGTCCGGTAATGAAGATATTCTGACATCACGATACCGGCGGCGAAGCATAGCGCAGGCCACATCATTGGAGTGCGATTGCTGAATCGCGTCCACGACCGGGCAACGTCGACATCGGGAGGAATCATCAGATTCGAAGTGTCAATTCATGGTCGTGCATACCACCACCAGGCTGCTTACGCCGATGAGGATCCAGAGAGCCACGGCAAGCAAGAGCGGTTTGGTGCCTACCGAGCGTATCATTTTACGGCTAAGCGAAGCTCCGATCAGAAAGAGGGTGACAACCATTCCTTTTTCGGCAAACCATACGGCTGCTTTGGTGAACTGTTCGGGAATGGGAAGGTAGGTGTTGATGACGATTGCCCCGATAAAGAAGAATATGAACCAGGGCACTGCAAGCTTCTGTCCTTTGTCGCGGAAAAGAACCATCGTTACAAGTGCAAGAGGTATGATCCACAACGCACGTGTAAGTTTGACCACAGTGGCCGTGTCGAGAGCTTCAGAGCCATAGGCCACACCTGCGCCGACAACTGACGATGTGTCGTGTATAGCAATGGCAGCCCATGTGCCGAACTGTTGCTGCGACAGGTCGAAATAATGTCCGATAGGGGGGAAGATGAAGAGTGCTATGGCATTGAGTATGAATATGACGCCGAGAGATACCGACATTTCTTTAGCATCGGCCTTCACCAATGGACCGACAGCACCGATTGCGCTACCGCCGCAGATGGCCGTACCGGCTGAGACAAGATATCCGATTTTGCGGGTGATACCCATCATTTTAGCAAACCATATGCCGAGCACCATAACGCCGACCACCGATACTACGGTGAACAGCATGCCTTCGCTGCCGCTTTTAAGAGCCTGGTCGATGCTCATCTTGAATCCGAGGGCTACGACAGCTATCTGAAGGAGGTATTTCGACCCTATTTTGTTGAATTTTGGCACGGGGCATTCAAATATGAATGCGTAGACAAGTCCCAGAAACAAGGCCACCGGCGAGGTCATAAATGTGTAGCCGAAGAGGTCGTAGGGAAACATTACTATTAAAAGCAGAATAATGTAGGTCCAAAAAGGCAGACTGAGCTTTGTGTCAGTCGCAGTAGTGTTTTTGTTGTCCATAAAAGAAGATTTTATGTTGCAAATTTAGCAAATGGATGAGACTTGACAAAAAAAATGTGACCTCTCTTACGAGGGTCACTCTGTGAAATTTTTTGACTTGTTAATTACTCTCGATTAAAGAGCCATCATTTCAGGTGGCTTTCGGTGTCATGCACATAAATCTGCGAGCACGCGGTAAGATACCAGTTAGCTGCTTTTTTCAAGAATTTAGTCATAATCTTAAAAATTAAATTAAACCTAAAACATCCGGCCGCCTTCATTCACTAAACAAAAAAACTCTCATAAATACCAACTAAAGATGTCACTCCTGACATCGGGAAGACGGCCTCTCAATCTTTATCTTAAAAACGCTGCAAAGTTATAAAATGTTTTTGAATTATGTTCTATAACATAAATTTTTTTGAAGTTTCCCACTGATTTATTTATATCCCTATCGTTAATATATTGTTAATCAGGTAGCTGCTTATTGGGAAATGCTAAAATTTTTTACACGAATAATAACCCTGACAGGATGATTCCTGTTTGTGAGGGTTATTTTTCGTGCACGAATGGCGAAAAAAAAGATTCATAAAGGAATATGAAGAATATAAAAAAAGCAAGGAGCGGCAATGACCGCTCCCGTTTCTCTTTCAACGCCTGGTTGGTGAGATGTTGCAAAGTTAATAACTTTCTACATAGTCAACAAATTTTCGGGGGTTAAAAGTCTATTTTTAGTATAAGTTTTAACACATTTACACATCGTTTTGACACATCTTCTTCAAATTAGCTACTTCGATTGTCATATTGACATTGTTATATCTACGTTTTGCCACATTAAGATTAGTCATTATTCGGTTTATTATAGTACTTTTGTCAATTATAGCGAATTTTGACAAGTGATCAATATAATAAGCTTATAGACGATAATTCCGAATAAAAACATGCAATTGCAAAAATTTAAAACAGGGAAAAACAATAAATGACATGAAAAGGTAAATTTTGCTGATATTTGTTATAACAACATTTCTTTCAGGATCTTCTCAAACCGGGACAGATTCGGGTGGCGAAGCGGTTTATCATAAATATCTTGCTGTCGCGCAAATTCAGGTGGGTGTCGAGTATCAGGAAACGTTCGGATCGTTCGGCGTTGGCTTTATCGCAAGCTCCATTTCCCATCAGGGAAGATTTCATGTTGGAGCAAATGCCAATTTCGCCATCATTGCCGGCCTAATTAATAATGGGGTGTGTAGCATAGATTTCGGACCGTCAGGGCGTATAGACATTAGCAAGCGGGTATTTGTAAATATCCCGGTTAATGCGGTATGCTGCGTTATTCTTCCGCAGAAGAATACCAATGATAATACTGAAACCTCGTGGGGCGCTCGAATCGCTCCTTCTCTTCACGTTTTCCTATCAAAAAGGTTTGGTCTTTTTATCGGCCCTAAGGTATATTTTGGTTTTTCGGATGATTCTACTGCATCATTCGGCGCGCAATTCGGTCTCTCCTTCTCATTATAGCAGCGGTCGCTCAGTCACAGATTGCCAATGACCTGAGCAAACATGGTAATCTGATTCGTCAGGGGGTCAGGCGTTGATGAGGGCTTCGATGGCGTTGACTTCCTCGCGGAGTTTGCTGTCGACAGAGATGCGGTCGTCAAGCTGAGTGCAGGCGTAGATGACTGTTGAATGGCTGCGTGACAAGCGTGTCCCAATGGCTGTGGTAGGCATGTTGGCGAGCTTTTTCGCCAGGTACATTACCATCTGACGCGCATCATTGATTTCGCGCTTACGCGATTTCGAGAAGATTTTCTCTGGGTCGAGGTTGTAATATTCGCTGACTTTCTCGGTGATGAGGTCGAAGTTGACCTGTTTGCGCGATACCTTCACGGCATTGGCCATGACCGTGCGGGCCAGTTCGAGGTCGATAGGGCGGTTAAGCACGGTCGAATATGCCACGAGCGATACAACCACGCCCTCGATTTCACGAATGCTGTTGGTGACATTGGCCGCTATATAGTCGGCAACCTCTGAAGGCAGCGCAACGCCATCCTGACGTGTTTTCAGCTCAAGAGCACGTTTGCGCAGTTCGTAGTCGGGACTCGACAGTTCGGCCGTCATACCCCACTTGAAACGCGACAGCAGACGTGCTTCCATGCCTTCCATTGCCGACGGGCAGCAGTCGCTCGACATTATGAGCTGTTTCTGATTGAGATGGAGGTGGTTGAAAATGTGGAAGAAAGCGTTCTGTGTGGCGGGTTTGCCAATGAGGTCCTGAATGTCATCTATTATGAGCATGTCGATGCTCTGGTAGAAATTCAGAAATTCATTGGTCTTGCCGGTACGCTCAGCCGATGTGTACTGGCTTTGAAAGAGGCGCGCTGTGATGTACAGAACGCGGGTCTGCGGGAATAATTCCTTGGTGCGGATGCCTATGGCCTGCATCAGGTGGGTTTTCCCCACACCGGGTGCACCGAATACAAACAGCGGGTTGAATGTCTTGCACTTGGGGTCGGATGCTATTGCTTCGCCAATCGAACGGGCCACCTGATTGCTCGTGCTCCCACAATAATTTTCAAATGTGTAGCGTGGGTTAAGTTGCGGTTCAAGCCAATTGTCGGGTACGGCCGACTGTGGCGCGAACGGATTGGTGGGATTGGACTGGCGCGGCATTACGGCTGCCGATGAGCGCGAACCCGACAGGGTGACGTCGGAGGTCGGTTCATTGCGCACTACATTGGTCTTGTAGGCCAGACGTACGTCGTTGCTGAATTCCTTTTTGAGGGCAGCCCCCATGAGGTTGATGAACTCGCTCTCAAGACGCTCGCATACAAACATCGACGATACTCCCAGGGTCACCTCGTTGTTGACGTAACCTAAGAATACCAGTGGCTTGAACCAAGTCTCGTATTGCGACTCGGAGACATTGTCCCTGAAGAAGTTCAGGCACTTTTGCCATTTTTCAATGTCGGTGGATTGTATGTGAGGAGCTATTGCCATATTGTTGTCTGTTGCCTCTTAAGCTTTGCAAAATTCCGATTAAAATTCTTCATAAACAAATCAAAAAATATTTGGAAAAATGGATTAATGTCTAATGTATTTGACTTTCAGCAGATTATTATGGTTTTAAGGCCTTGTGAATTTTGACGGGACGTAATTTGTTGCAAATCAGTAATCGAGCTGTGCTGACGATGCTTGTAAGTTCGGGATGCTTATGAGTTAAAATGTTGATTTTGCTTTTGTTCATCATAAAAAAGCCGCCCGGCGTTATTTGTAATTGTTCTAAATAACGGCCGGGCGGCTGTATAGGCGATGTCACAGAAGTTTGATGCTGATATATCGTTTCGGATTGCGTTTCACATCCTTCAGCAGCGAGTCGAGGCTTGCCACCGAGTTGTTGAGGCTGTTGTAAAGCGCGGGGTCGTTTATGAGCATGCCGAGAGATGAGTCTTTGGTGTTCAGGGTCCGGGTTATTTCTGCCAGCGATGCTGTGAGCGAGTTGATATTTGTCAGCGTGGAGTCGAGTCGTGCCTGACGCAGTTGAGAACTTACAACGGCAAGGTCGCCGGCAATTGTATTTGCGGATTCCGAAATCGACCGTGCGTTGTTCATCGTAGCTTTGGCATCGGTAGCCACCTGTGGCATCGAGGCCATCACCTTAGCAAGATTGGCCGAGGTGTTTCGCAGGTCGGCCATTACGGCATCGAGATTTTTCACGGAGTTTGCAAGGGCCGGGTCGGTGACTATGGCAGACACAGCTCCCATGATCGAGTCGAGCTGTCCCATGATCGAGGCCACATTAGGCATGAGGTCGCCGGTGAGGCTCTCCATAAGTCCTTTTTTGTTGACGCCGATGAGCGAGTCGCCTACCGAATGCATGGTAGTGGAGTTGGACAGTTCGAGCTCGATGGTCGATGTGCCGAGCATGTCTGTGGCCAGGTATGCCTTAGAGCCGGCGGGGACTGAGAGTGATTTGTCAAGGCTCAGCTCCACCACCACATTGCCGGGATGGTCATATTCATAACGTATGTCGCGTACCAGTCCGACCTTGAAACCGTTGAGTGTGACCGGCGCCGACTTGGCCAGTCCGGCTACGTTGTGGTATGTCGCGTAATAGTAGTTGGAGGCCTTGAACACGTTGATTCCTTTCAGAAAGTCAATGCCTACGATTACGATTACGATTGAGAGGAGCACGCAAACACCGATAATCAATTCTTTAGAAAAAATTTTTTTCATCTTTTACGTTGGGAGGGTTATGAGTTTCTTACTTAATACGTTTGCCGTCGCGGGTCTTGATGACGAATGCGTCGGGATATAGTTTCTTGACTTTTCGGAGCGCCCTGTTGGCCTCGGATAGGTCGGTGAATTCGCCGGTTGTATACTTATATGATTTTCCGTCGCGGTAGTACTCCGGGTTGTCGATACCGCGGAGTTCGCGTGCATTGTCCGACAATGGCGACGAGGTGACGAGAAACTGTATCTTATAGATGAGCTGTCCGGCCGACGCCGGTGTCTTTGACGGTTTTTTATTTGCAGGGACAGGGGCTGACTTGGGCCGTTGTTCGGGGGGAGGAGTCCCGTGCATCTGAGCCATTTCGCGGTCGTAAGCGGTTTTGTATACCATCAGTCCGTTGAAGATAGCCTCGGCGAGCTGGGTCTGACCGGCTTCTGATGCAAGATACCGTTCCTGCCGGGGATTGCAGATGAAGTCAAGCTCGATCAAAACGGCGGGCATCCCGGTTTTGACAAGCACCCAGAACATTGCCTGTCTGACACCTTTGTCGAGACGACCGGCAGAGGCTACAAGCTCTTTTTGGATTGCTCCTGCCGCGCTGAGACTATGTTCCATGTGCTGGTTCTGCATCAGCTCGAAAGCTATGTAGGATTCGGGAGAGTTTGGGTCGAAACCATGGTATGTGGTCGAATAGTCGTCCTCCAGCATGATTACAGAGTTCTCACGCTGGGCTACGGCGAGATTTTCCTCGCTTTTACGCCCGAGCACATACACTGACGTGCCTCTTACCGAGTCTCGATTTTTGGAACTTTTGGCTACGGAGTTGCAATGGATTGAAATAAACAGGTTGCCGTTAGCTTCGTTGGCTATGTCGGCGCGTCTCTGCAATGGCACAAAGCGGTCGCTTTCGCGTGTCATCACCACTTTTGCGTCTCCGAGTTGTTTTTCGATGAGCTTTCGCAGTTTCAGAGCCACTCCGAGATTCACGTCCTTTTCTCTGGCTTTGTCGCCGACAGCTCCGATGTCTTTGCCTCCGTGACCGGCATCCACCACTACTGTGAAAGGTGCGGGACGTTTGTTGGCGCTTTCGGCGTCGAACGTAACGAAGACTGCCACTATGGCTACTGCTATAAGTAATATGTTAGTTCTTATTATATGCGACATGACTCATCGGGGTCAATCAAGGTGCAAATTTACGAATATTTGTGAGAAGGCCGTGCTGAGGTCTCGTTATTTTTAACGCTGAAAAGGCGAAGATGTTAGCTGATTTGTTGAAATTATATATATTTGCACCAAAAATAAGGTATGAAATGCTTAGTGTGGGGAGCCGTTGCGACGGCAATGGTCTTATATTCGTGTGCCGGCACACCCCGTGACGGTCAGGCCGAGGCTGTGACGGTGTCGCGTCTCGACAGTATGATTATGAGCGGTTGGGATGGCGTGACTGATTCGTCGGTTATGGCAGTTTATGCGGGAGTGCTTGGAGCCGATTCAGTTCCTTTGTCTGATTTCGCTGCCTCACAGGCGGAGAGCCGGGCTTATCGTGCTTTTTGGCCGGCCGTGGAGTCGGTATATCCTGAAATGTCCGCCTCTCTCGGACGATATGGCCGTGCTTTGGCAATAGCACGCTCCGAGCTTCCCGATATCGAGTTTCCCGACACTCTTGCCATGGTTGTCTCACCGTATCGTCAGACAGTAATTCTTGCAGGAAATATTGGTTTTGTGGTGTCAAACCATTTTTTGGGGGAAGATTTTGAGGGATATGAAGGATTTCAGGATGCAGTTCGCAGGCTCAAGACTCCCGGTCGTGCTCCTGTAGAGGTGGTTGAGGCTGCAATACGTAGCCGCTATGATACTGCGCATGGCCGGATACAGCTTGTCGGAAGAATGTTTCATGAGGGCGCGGTGGTAATGGCTCTTGTGCGACTTTTCCCCGATGTTCCCATTAAGGTCATACTTGGTGTGACTTCAGACCAGATGCAGTGGCTCGGGAAAAAAGAGGCTGCGTTATGGAATGAAATTGCAGGACGCGACCTTTTGTTCTCAACCGATCCTGCGGTGGCCGGCAGACTCCTTGACGGCGTCTTGCCTGATGCGGGTGGGCTCTTGCCCGGAGCGCCCGAACGGTCGGCGCGTTATATAGGTTACCGTATGGTCCTCAACTATGCGGACGAGAATCCCGATATACCGTTATCGCGTTTGCTGTCAGCGGATTTTGCTATGGCTCCCGACCTTCTCCAGCAAATCGACTACCATCCTTGACCCATAGCGAAAATTGACGTAAAAATCAAGTTCGAAGAGCTTCTTAAATGTTAAAATTATGTTAAATTTGTCTAAGTCGAAATCTTTTTGTAACTTTGCATCGTTTTAATAGATGGGAGTCATAGAGATGACGTTACCCATAGCCGAAAATCGGCATACTTCCGGATGATGAAACCATAGCCTCCAGCCTTGGCTGACCGCCGTGAAGTAGATGTATAACCAAACATATTTATTGATGAAGAAAGCAGTGAGTATCATTGCGCTCTTCGCTATCCTGCTGATGACAGTCTCGGCACGTACCGAGCGCCTTTATCAAGCCGCCGAAGGCTTTAAGGCACCCGCGTTGACGATAACTGAAAGCGATTCGGCTTCGGGCCTGTCGCTTGCCGGACTCCGGGGTAAGTACGTGTTGCTTAACTTCTGGTCATCGACCGATGCACAGTCGCGCATTCAGGCAAAAGACTACGACCTTATGGCTGGTGAGTTTGACGCAGGTAGTTTCCGTCATGTGGCCGTTAATCTCGACCACAGCAGAGGCCTTTTTCGTGAGATTGTCAGGCACGACGGACTCGATGCGAACGCGCAGTACTTCTTTGCCGATGCCGCTAATTCGGGTCGAACGACCGACGATTGGCATCTTGAAAAAGGATTGAGATCTTTCCTTATTGACCCTCAGGGTCGCATTCTTGCCGTCAATCCTTCACGTGAAACGCTCCGGCGCATAGTAGTCGCCGATAATTGAGCGCTGATGAATAACAGGCTGTCGCATGAGCGGGGTGGTGCCCGCACCTGATGCAACAGCCTTTTCTGTATCCCTTAAAAAGTGAAAAATACTTAGTCGACGGTACGTTCGAGCTGGTCTGATTCGTCAAGTTTGAAGTAATGGGCAAGTGTGGCGATGAAGTGCGAGATTTGCTTTACGGCATCTGCTGTGGCCGGGGTGATTTCCTTCGACTGCAGACGTAGCATGAGCATGCCGTAGAGGGCGGTGAAGCAAGTTTCGATTTCTCCAACGCGGTTTTCGCCGGCTTTCGAGCGGAGGTCGACAATGTAGGGGAGGGTGCGGTAGAATTCGGCTGTGTATTGTGGGAACTTGGGGTCGCGCAGAAGTGCCTGATGCAGTTCGGCTAACTGGATTATCACATTTTTGTTGATTTGCAGGTGGCCGGTTTTTTCGACACCTTCGCGGCGCATCATATCGATAAGCGATTCGTACCACTCGGTCAGTTCGCGCTCACGCGGCTCGTCGAAATGCTGCGGCTCGATGATGTTATGTTTTATTTTTTCGATGTCGAGGTCGTTTGCGCGGATCAAGTCTTCGACGTGCCACATATAAATGAGGTACTCGGCAATATTTTCTTTTCTTTTTTCAGATGCTATATACATGATAATCAAATGACAAGTTGCACAATCAGAAAATGTCTACAAAATAATAACAAAAAAAACGACAAAAAATTTTGTCAGAATAAAAAAAGTGCCTAACTTTGCAGTCGTTAAAAGCAACCAACGATGCTTTGACCACGAAAGTGATAAAAAATTGTCTTGTGGTGTAATGGTAGCACGTCGGATTCTGGTTCCGCCTGTGGGGGTTCGAATCCCTCCAAGACAACTCTTTAAAATTGCAGTTAGCTGATTACCAACTAACTGCAATTTTCTTTTGCCATATTTGCACAACATTTGCACAACAGAATTAGGG
>CAZAZA010000015.1:0-45507 GCA_964489495.1 uncultured Bacteroides sp. | reverse complement strand
CTTGTGATTTCCGGACCCAATGCCGGCGGTAAATCAGTCTGCCTTAAAACAGTAGGTATCAACCAGTATATGGCCCAATGTGGTGTTCTTCCAGTTATTTACGACAATTCTCATTTAGGTATATTTACCGATATATTCATTGATATAGGTGATGACCAGTCGCTTGAAAACGATCTGAGCACATATTCTTCCCACTTGGCCAATATGAAGGCCATCCTTAAAAACGGACGAGTATCTTCACTCATACTGATTGATGAATTCGGTTCCGGAACCGAGCCTCAGATTGGAGCAGCTATAGCACAGTCAATCCTAAAACGTTTTAACGACATGGGTATATGGGGCATAGTTACCACTCACTATCAGAACCTCAAACATTTTGCCGAGGATACTGACGGCCTCATAAATGGTTCCATGCTTTATGATCGTCAACTTATGCGGCCGCTCTTCAAGCTTTCTATTGGATCACCAGGCAGTTCGTTCGCTATAGAGATTGCACGTAAAACCGGATTACCTGCAGATATAATCAATGATGCTGAGCAAATCGTCGGTTCTGACTATGTGAACATGGACAAGTATCTTCTTGATGTTGCCCGTGATAAAAGATATTGGGAAAATAAACGTGCAGCCATCCGCAAGAAAGAGAAACAACTTGAAGAAACTATAGCAAGATATGAGTCGGATGCTGATGTCTTGAGAGAGAAACGCAGAGAAATCATAACGGAGGCTCGATCCGAGGCAAAACGCATCATCGAAGGAACTAATGCAACAATCGAACGTACCATTCACGAAATTCGTAAGTCTCAGGCTGACAAAGAATTGACTCTGGCAGCACGGAAAGAAATGACAGCTGACCTTCAGCAAATAGTGGAAGGTAAGATGTCTGAAAACAGATTACTGAAAAAAGCACCAAAGCCAAAAAAACATAAATCAGCTGCAACCGCAGCTACAAACAAAAACCACGTAATTACTGCAGGCGACAATGTCAAACTCGACGGAGAGGGTCAGGTCGGAAAGGTCTTATCAATTGATGGATCAAAAGCTACTGTTGCTTTTGGTAATTTGAAAACGTCTGTTGCCATTAACCGGCTGGTTTACACCACTTCGAGTATAAAATCCTCTTCAACTACCCCCACTATCACTTCGTCGGTTTCGGATGATAACCGCACACGTCAGCTAAATTTTAAGCAAGACATTGATGTGAGAGGTATGCGTGCTGACGAAGCAATTCAAGCTGTAACTTACTTCCTTGACGACGCAATACAATTCAATATTGGAAGAGTTCGTATTTTGCATGGAACCGGTACGGGGGCATTGCGACAAGCGATACGTTCATACTTGGCCACGCTACCGGGCGTTGCTTCTTTCCGAGACGAGCATGTGCAATTTGGAGGAACAGGTATAACAGTTGTGGATCTTAAGTAATTTTAAGTGATAAGTTTATAGTATTCTGCAGAATATTTGCTATCTTTGCAGACATTTATACCAACATATCAGCATGGTCAGAGTAGCGGCCCGTATATTACTTTCATTCTTTGTATTTCTGCTCATATTCATGTGCCAGAAACCGATTTTTATTGGTATATACGCTCCTATATTCTCTGATATTACAGCTTCTGAATTATGGTCTGTAATATGGCATGGTATTCCCATGGACTGTTCGATGGCAGGTTACCTGACAGTTATTCCGGCCATTTGCGCTATTGCTTCTATTTTTAGCAGTTCACGTGTCATTAATACAATTCAAAGTATTTATTTCGGATTGATGTCAATTGCTATTTCCCTGATCATCGTAGCCGACCTGAGTCTCTATGGTTATTGGGGATATAGGCTCGACATGACTCCGGTATTTTATTTTATAACTTCACCAACGGCCGCACTTGCGAGTGCCACATGGTGGCAGATAGTTCTTGGGGTTGTTGCAGTATCAGTCTTGTCAATCCTCATTTTCTGTATCCTAAAAATAATACCGGCTTTTACTCCTGTAGTGATGCCACGTGGCCGTAGTCGTGTACCCGATGTCATTACCGGTGTACTCCTTACCTTACTTCTTTTCATACCTATAAGAGGAGGTCTGACTGTGTCCACTATGAACCTGAGTTCTGCATATTTCAGTTCGAATCAACGGCTCAACCATGCAGCAATTAATCCCGCTTTCAGCCTGCTTTATTCTGCAACTCATCAGTATGATTTCGAAACCCAATATCATACAATGAACGGGAATAAAGCAGAGGAACTCTTTGAGAGTTTGTCTTCCAAAAGCAATCAGACTTCCTATGATTCCACTCTTCTTACAGTTGATCGTCCCGATATTTGTTTTGTAATTCTCGAAAGTTTCTCTTCTCACCTCATGCCCTCCCTCGGTGGTGAACCAATAGCACTTAGACTCGATTCAATTGCACAAGAAGGTATCTTGTTTTCTAACTTCTATGCTAACAGCTTCAGGACGGACAGAGCACTTCCTGCCATACTAAGTGGTTGGCCCGGTCAACCGTCAACAAGCATAATGAAATATGCAAAAAAAGTTGAATCTTTGCCTTCCTGGCCGCGAGAGTTGGCTAACAACGGTTACAAGACAAATTACTATTACGGTGGGGACATAAACTTCACAAACATGCTTGCATATCTGGTCAGCAGCGGTTTTGAGAATATAATAAAAGATTCTGACTTTCCGATAATTGAACGAACCGGCAAATGGGGAGCTCACGACCATGTCCTTTTCCGTAGAGCTTTTGCTGATATGAAAGCACGTGATGATTACTCTGATCCTGTACTTTCAGTAATACAGACTTCAAGCAGTCACGAACCATTTGAAGTCCCGTATAACAACGCCAGAATGCCATCACCTCAAGCTAATGCATTTGCATTTGCCGACAGTTGTCTGGGCAATTTTGTCGACAGTCTTAAGACTCTCCCTTACTGGAACAGGACTCTCTTGATTATTGTGCCGGATCATTACGGAGCTTGGCCGCGGGACTTGGAAAAAATCAATGACCGGCATCACATACCTTTCGTACTGACCGGCGGTGCGTTGCGTACTGCTTGTCGAGTTGATTCGTTAACAGCATCACAAACCGACATTGCCGCCACGCTTCTTGGTCTTTTGGGAATTCCGGCTGCAGATTTTGAATTTAGTAACAATCTTTTTTCTCCAGAGGCTCATCGTCAGGCATTCCTTGCCGATCCTTCGGTAGTGACGCTTGTAACAGATAGCGCTACGGTCTCGTGGAACTGTGATGCTGACAAAATAGTAGAATCTTCAGGACACTCCCCTCTACAGCTCACCGATTATGTCAAAGCTTATCTTCAAATATTATACCAACGCATTTCAGAACTCTGACAAACCATTAAACTATGATAGAAACGCTCAACCAGATTGACACTCAGTTATTCTTGTTTTTCAACGGCATGCATTGTGAATTTTTTGATCATTTCATGAAAATGTTCACCATGAAATTCATCTGGGTACCGATGTACGCCACCATACTCTTTGTGCTTATTCGAATGTACGACTGGCGACGTGCTTTAATATTTACATTGGCTATTGTGCTTTCAATTGTTTTGGCAGACCAGGTATGCGCAACATTCATACGCCCCGTAGTCGAACGCCTTCGTCCGTCGAATCCAGACAACCCGCTCTCTGCATTTGTCCATATTGTTGATGGGTACCGTGGAGGAAGTTATGGCTTCCCGTCCTGTCATGGTGCAAATTCTTTTGCACTTGCTACAATACTTGCCTTGGTTATTCGAAGGCGTCGAATCATCATGTTTGCTATGGCGTGGGCTGCCATCAACAGCTACTCGCGTTTATATCTCGGTGTTCACTATCCGGGTGACCTTCTTGTTGGAGCCATTATCGGTGCGGCTTGTGCAGCTTTAAGCTACTTGATTGCATCGACTGCCATACGCTTAATACCCGACATGCCTGAAAAAATTCAGCGTGAGATTTCATTGTCTGTGCCTGTTGGAATCAATATAGAAAATTCGCTGATACGAATTGTGACAGCCACTCTCCGCATCAGCGACATCTTGATAATAGCAGGCATCTTGACAGTGCTTGTTATTGTTGCTGCATCAGTTTAGCCACTTCTTCAGGCGTGAAATCAACATTTATAATCTGTCCGTCTGAAGTAAAGGTATACTGATATCGCAACCCGCGACCGGTTTTTTCCAACAGACCAAGCATTCCGCCTACAGTCCCCATTTGGGATTTTAGACCCTCTTTCGTATAAGCTTTCATTTGTTCGATAAATTCAGTTGGCGATTCAATATTTACAGTCGGGGCAATTGTCATGTGATATATCATATTTGAATCATCAACCGTGACCTTTTCCATAGTTGTCACTTCGTCTACTTGCAACGGACACAGTGAATTTACAGCTACCAGACTTGACTTCAACTGATTATCAGCATTCGAATCGCATGAGCTGAAACACACTCCCGCGACCAATGCCACTACGAAATAAATGAAAAATTTTCTTAAACACATATTATTTTTATTTGTTGACTACACAAAGTTACGTAAAATTTTGTACCTTTGCAACGCTTTTTAGCATTCCAATCCGTGTGATGGGAAATTAAGGAGCACAACTTAATTTTTAGTAACACATTAACTCATTTGAAATGAAGCAATTCCAGCTCACAGCCGAGCCTCGTACCGATCTTGGCAAAAAGGCAGCAAAGGCTATTCGTGCCGAAGGCAAAATTCCCGTAGTGTTGAACGGCGGACAGATTATCACTCTTCCTTATGCAGGTACACTGCGCGAGGGTGAGAAAATCGTAGAAATCGGCAATGGCAAAGGCTTGATCACTACCGATCTCGTTGTAACAAACGAAGCTGTACGTAAGCTCATCTACACTCCCGAAATCTTTGCTATCGAACTTGACGTTCATGGCGAGAAACGCATGGCTGTTCTTAAGGACATTCAGTTCCATCCCGTAAAGGATACAATCCTTCACATTGACCTTCTCGAAGTTAACGACACCAAACCTGTTGTAATTGAGGTTCCTGTAGTTCTTGAAGGACATGCCGAAGGTGTGAAAGCCGGTGGTAAGCTCCAGCTCCAGATGCGCAAACTCAAGGTAAAAGCTGTTTATACCCAGGTTCCTGAGCAGCTTGTCATCAACGTTGACAACCTTGGCCTTGGCAAAACCATGCAGGTTGGCGATTTAAGCTTCGAAGGCCTTGAGATTATGAATGCAAAGAACGCTGTTGTATGCGCCGTTCAGCTCACCCGTGCCGCTCGTGGTGCACAGGCAGCTGCTGCAGCCAAATGATAGAGGATGAGATGAAGTTTCTTATTGTGGGACTCGGCAATATCGGCAACGAATATACCGGGACTCGTCACAATATCGGTTTTAGAATATTGGATGCCTTTGCTGAGGCATCCAATATTAGTTTTACTACCGAACGTTATGGCGATATTGCTCATATGCGCTTAAAGAACCAGATCCTGACTCTCCTCAAACCATCCACCTATATGAACCTTAGTGGAAATGCGGTCAGGTATTGGAAAGAAAAAGAGAAAATTGAAACTAATAATATACTCGTTATAGTCGATGATATTGCTCTTCCCTTCGGCGCAATACGCATCAAGCCGTCCGGAAGCGATGCCGGTCATAATGGCCTTAAAAATATTGCCGCTATGCTTGGCACACAAAATTATCCACGACTGAGGTTCGGCATAGGCGGCAACTTCCCGAAAGGATGCCAGATTGACTATGTCCTCGGACAGTTCACGCTCGATGAACGTCAGCGTTTGACTCAACGTGTAGAGGTAGCATGTGAAGCAATCAGTACATTCTGTCTTGAGGGAGAACAGGCTGCCATGTGTAAATTCAACAACAAATAATGGCTAACGAAGAGCGAATTGACAAATGGCTTTGGGCTGTGCGTATTTTCAAAACACGCACAATCGCGACTGAGGCATGTAAAAAAGGTCGGGTCAGCGTAGGAGGAGTCACTATAAAACCTTCTCGGGTCATTCACGTTGGTGACGTCATCAATGTTAGAAAACCACCTGTAACATATTCATTTGAAGTTCTGGGATTGACTGAAAACAGGCTTGGAGCGAAACTTGTTCCTGGATATATGCGCAATGTGACGCCTGAAAGCGAACTGCAACTGCTTGATATAGTTAAAATATCCGGTTTCATTGACCGGCGAAAAGGTCTTGGCCGTCCTACTAAACGTGAGGGACGACAATTATCTGAATTCACCGATTCAATGAGCGATGGTTTCGACTTTGAATTTGGCTTTGATGACGATGATGACGAATAATGGAATCTACGGTTAGAGGATTGAAATCCTTACCCGTTTTCCCTTTACTTTGTTGGTTTTCGATGAGGCAACAGCTTGCTGTGCATAATCTGTCTTCACTGCAACCAGTGAGGAGTGATCACGTAAGCTTATTCGTCCTATTGATTCTTTAGGCAGACCTGCGGCCTGAATGAGGAATCCCACGATATCGCCGCGCGATATTTTTTCTTTTTTCCCGGCTCCAAACCAAAGTGTTGACACATCCGACCTCATAGCTTTTTTACCTTCTGAATCTGATGGATTCCATTCATGATCAAAATTCATGAATTCAGGTACTGATTCCTCCTCTCCGATGATGGCATACACCGTCCCGTTATTACCCATGCGCCCGGTGCGCCCGTTTCGGTGAATCCAAGCTTGCTCTGTTGTAGGCATATGATAATGTATGACATTATCAAGCCCATCTATGTCGAGTCCACGAGACCCGAGATCAGTCGCAACCAACACCGGCGTGGTGCCATTTATGAACATTTCGAGTGAATTCTCACGTTCAAGTTGTTCAAGACCACCATGATATACACCTACCGGAAACCCAAGTTGTTTTAGCGAGTTGTAAACGCGGTCGGCACTCTCTCTGTGGTTGACAAAATTTATTACGCGGGATGGTTGGATATCATACAACATCTGAATCAAAACAGGCAGTTTGTCGCGTAAATATGATGTGACCCGGACTGTTTTGATACGGTCATTTACTTCCTTTTTACCTTCTGCTTTCGATTCCGTAAGTTCTATCAACTTTGAACATTTCAACCATTCAGGCCATTCAGCTATATGAGTGGCGGATGTCATAATAATGCGTTGCAACGGACCCATATATTTTACAATTCTGTCCATCTCATCCCTAAAACCGAGTTCGAGTGATTTATCGTACTCGTCAAGAACAAGATATCGAGTGCTTCTCACATCAATACTTTTCCTGTTTATATGATCAAGCAGGCGTCCTGGTGTTGATATAATTATATCTGTACCAGTCGAGATTGATCGTTCTTCATCTTGGAATGTGTGCCCTCCATAACATAGGCAAACTTTATAATAACCGGATGAAACTCGCCTGACGACATCTCCTATCTGTACTGCCAACTCTCTTGAAGGTACTATTATAATAGTCTGCAAAGTTTTATCAGGGGCATGCATAGCGCTCAGCACGTTCAGCACGAATCCGAGTGTTTTACCGGAACCCGTTGGAGCTGTTACCACGATATTATTATGGGTGGCAGATAGCAACAACATCTCCTTCTGTAGTCCCGTCAGTTCATTAATTCCAAGGTTATTGGATATATTTTGGAGTAGTTCTTTTGTTTCCATGTCCGCAAAGTTATAAATTTTGTCGATTACGAGCGACTATTCCATAATAAAAAATGAGTCTCTACATTTATAGAACTTTTTTGCAGTAGGATTTGTTTCCTAATTAAATTCAACTGTTTATTTAATAATAAAATTCGTGCATTATGATTAAGATACAAATATTGGCTACCGGTTCAATCCATGTATCACCATACCTGCCTTATAATGATACAAATTCGGGCAAACTCAAGATCTATGGTCTGACGGTGCCACAGAATGAATGGGTATGGCTTCCCGTAATGTGCTACCTTATTCATCACCCCAAGGGTACGATTTTAATTGACACAGGATGGAACCGTCAGATAAGCCCTCGTGGCGAATATGACAAACAAGCTCAGAGGATTGCACTTGGTTCAAGACTCCTTGCCCGAACCATACAAGGATGGCTTCCCGAAGGACAAGCTATTGATGAACAATTATCATCGGTTGGACAATGTTCATCTGACATAGATTATGTCGTTATAACTCACCTCGATCCCGATCACGTCAGTGGCTTATCTCAAGTATCCAGTGCGAAACATATATTGGTTAGTGAGGCCGAAATGAGGGCAACTGGTGGTGATAACATTGTTGATCGCGTTCGCTATCGCGAGCAATTCTGGAAGGACATTCCTCTGACTCTATATCAATGGAACAGCGACAGAGGACCATTTGGTCGTTCTTATGACCTTTTCGGCGATCACTCTGTTGAATTGATTAATTTACCCGGACACTCTGACGGTTTGATATGCGTAAAAATCACAAATGAAGAAGGCAAATATGTTCTGATTCTGTCCGATAGTGCCTATAGTTCGAAAACTTGGAAAGAGATGGTAATTCCGGGAGCCGGTACAAACAAGGAGGCACAGCTCAAATCAATAAAGTGGATTCGAGAACAAAGCCTCTCTCCCAACTGCATTGCTTCGCTTGCCACGCACGACCCCGACATTGAGCCTTATACTATTGAACTATAGTCTGTTAATCACAACCTGCGCCCTTCTAATTTCATCGGTTCTGTTGTTAAAGTTTTATTAAACTTTTAAATCATTGCCGTGTAAGGCAGTTATTATACCTATATTTGCGGAATGAATACAAAGCGACACATACTCGTTGTTGATGATGAGGAAACCCTATGCGATACCCTGGCCTTCAATCTTAGGGCCGAAGGTTATCTTGTGGATACAGCCTATAGCGCTGAGGAGGCTCTGTCTCTTAACCTGTCGGATTATGACATCATTCTACTAGATATAATGATGGGTGAAATTTCCGGTACTCAAATGGCCGGTATATTAAAAAGCAATCGCGCCACTGCATCAATACCTATCATATTCTGCACTGCCAAGGACTCAGAGGAAGATATGATAAAGGGTCTGGATATCGGAGCTGACGACTACATAATGAAACCGTATTCTCTTAAAGCCGTCCTTGCAAGAGTACGTACTGTACTTCGGCGTGTCTACGACTTACCCAAGCGAGATACTGACAATCTCACAGTCTCCTTCATGGGATTGTCCATGTCGCCTGAGAATAAAACATGTACTATAGATGGCAGCGAGGTAAAGATGCCCAAAAAAGAATTTGAGATTCTATTAAAATTATTGTCTAACCGTGGACACATTTTTTCACGCAACGAACTGTTGAAAGACATTTGGCCGGACGAAGTCGTGGTTCTCGACAGGGTCGTAGATGTAAACATTACACGCATCCGTCAGAAAATTGGCTCCTATGGCAAATATATTGTGACACGATCAGGCTACGGATATGGCTTTTTGGAATAAAATGACATATTCTAAGCGCCTTTTCCTGTGGCTTCTCGGCTATTCGGCATTGCTTGTAAGTTTCTTTATTGTTTTTCAATATAATAGGGAAAAAGATTTTAAGGTTTCTGAAATTAACTCAAACCTTCAGCTCATAAACACTTATATTATCTCAGAGCTACACAAAGGAGTATCTCCTCAGAAGATTTCCCTCGAAGATTTCCATCCATTTGAAGAGATAAGAGTCAGTGTTATTTCAGATAATGGTAAAGTACTATATGACAATACACTTGATTCACTGCCTAACAACAGCCATATCGGACGTGAGGAAATATCTGAAGCTATAATACACGGAACCGGTTACACAATCCGACGTCACAGCGAGAGCAACGACATATCATATTTTTATTCTGCCAAAAAAGGCCACGACGGATTGATCGTTCGTACTGCTGTACCCTATTCTGTATCTCTCGACAGCTTGTTACAGGCTGATTATAGTTTCCTTTGGGTAATGGGGGCTATTTCCGTCATAATGTGCGTCTTGGGATATTTTGCGACACGGCGTATAGGACTTCACATTTTGAGGCTTAACGAGTTTGCGAATAATGTGGAACACGGGGTAATTGTTTCTGAAACAGCGCCCTTCCCTGACGACGAGCTTGGCAGCATATCAAACCACCTCGTGCGTCTTTATACTCGTTTGCAACAGGCTAATGCCGAGCGCGACAACGAACACCGTTCAGCGCTCTACGAACAGCAGGAAAAGGAACGCATAAAAAAACAACTTACAAATAATATAAATCACGAGCTCAAAACGCCTGTTGCATCCATACAGGTATGTGTCGAAACTCTTCTTGCCCATAAGGAATTGAATATGGATGAACGTGAGGTATTTCTGAAACGTTGTCTTTCTAATACAGAACGTCTTCGCCGTCTCCTTGCTGATGTAGCGCTTATAACCCGTATGGATGACGGAGGTTCGGCAATCACCAAAGAGGAAATAAGCCTTACGACCATTATAGCCGAGTCGGTAGCTGAGAGAAATCTTCTCGCTGAATCAAAAGGGATGCATATCGAAAATGATGTTTTACAGGATATTGCAATGATTGGGAATGCCTCTCTGATTGAATCGATTTTCAATAATCTTATTGACAACGCCATCGCTTATAGCGGAGCATCAATATTGAAGATAGGTATCGCATCAGTGACTTTAGACAAGATATATATAGAAGTTTCGGATAATGGAGTCGGAGTGCCTGATAAGCACCTCTCAAGACTTTTTGAAAGGTTTTACAGAGTAGATAAGGGAAGATCGCGTCTGTTAGGCGGCACAGGGCTTGGACTTGCTATTGTAAAGAATGCCGTTAATCTACATGGAGGAAGTATTGTTGTGGAAAACCGGAAAAATGGCGGACTGCTTTTCCGGTTTTCCCTGTCAGGAGTATTATAATGCTATCTGTTCGTTACTGAACCGCCTGTCTCTGATTTGATTTTTGTCGGTGATTTTATACTGCATGTAATTGAAGCGCCGGTAGTTGATTCAGCTTTCCCCTTAACAGCTTCAAGCTTCTTAGCATTTATCGATGCTCCGGTAGTGGCCTCAAGATCAATTTCCGAGCACGATCCGGAAATATTAATAGATGCGCCTGTTGTGGCTTCTGCATCAACCTTGCGCGCGCTTATATTAGTTAATGAAATGCTTCCGGCTGTAGTTGATTCGACATCAATCTCATCAGCTTTCGCGCCATTTATCGAAATCGATCCGCCGGTCGTTGCCTCCAAGTCAAGATCTTGGTTTGAAGTCATTGTATTTGACATAATAAACCGGCTGCCGGTTGTGACTTCGATTCCCTTAGGGGAAATACCATTTATACGGACTGTGACTTTAGAAAGCAGGTTGTCAGGGTTCTTATCCTTAACCGATGTGAGGATGAGTTTACCGTTTTTCACCTCTATCTTTAACAGAGACATTGCATCTTCCGGCCCGGTTGCTGTACAGCTTGTTATGTCCGAGACTGTGTATTCCACTTTTATTCCAAGTGTCGAAACGACTTCGTCGAATTTCGCAACTTTATAAACCCGTTTGATATCCCGAGCAATAGCAGATTGACCGATAGTGGCAAGTATGACTGCTATAATCAAAATAAGATTCTTTTTCATATTTTTTACTTGTTATATTATTATAAACGTGATGTCAGGCAAATTTGCAACATTTTTTCCTAAAACTTTGGTGTAATTGAAACAAATAATTCCCAGTTTATGCCGGGCATCGGATGTGAAAGTATGGAAAGTCGCTGATTATTAAATATATTGTTCACTGCAAGATTTATATCCAGTTCACCAAACTTAGTTAACATGGATCGACCAAATCCCACATTATTCATCACATAGGCCGGTAATGATCCCGAAAGTGAGGTCTCGTTACTCGTCATTGTATAACGCTTGCTGTAAACTAACAGTTTATAGTTGAATTTCCATCTTCTCCATCTCATGTCAACTATACCAGAGAGTGAATGTCGTGGTACATAAGGCAACTGTTTCCCTTTAGAGCGATCGTTGACACTCATTCCCTCACCTCGATTTATTGATGAAGACCACGTATAAGATCCAGTTATCGTCATATCCCACTCTTTCCCAAGATTAAACACCGATGAAAATGAAGATTCTAATCCGTATGAACGGACTCTACGTATATTGCGAGGCGAAAAATATCCCATCGGTGTCGGTAGCCAGATAATCCAATTATTGATATATGAATCAAACCACGTGATACCGCCTGTTATCCCACAACGTTCCCCGATGTTTTTGTCAATGGTCAAACCGATATCATATGTCGTACCCTTTTCCGGTATTAGAGATGGATCACCTCCGGGAATGAAATAGAGATCGTTCAGAGAGGGGAAATGAAAGTTACGCGCTAAAGATACCTTATATCTCAGATTGCCCCATTTCATTATATTGCCGTCTAAAAATAGAGCCGGTATAGGTTGCGAGAACTTGCCACCATATATCTCTTGATTCAGTATCCCTGATATCCCCATAAAAGGATAGGGTCGCCATTTGGCTGTAGCTGCGAAAGACAATTCAAGCCGGTTACGATCATATCCTATTGTGACCTGATTCCCCGATGTGTCAAGAGCCCTATAATCTGCTGATCTGACATAATCGTGATTGGCTTTTGAAGAAACAGCGAGAAGAATATTCTTATCTTTAGGCATCCACGAAACCTCCATCGAAGCAGAAACACGGTTAATTCTATTTCTTGAACAAGTAATCACGTTCATCACTCCACCGCCGGCCTCGCGGCTATAGTCATACGCCGACCATGTATGTGTATATCCTCCACGCACGACAAATGACCAAGGTGTTCTCACATGATTCCACGCTGCTGTTGCCCTCCATGTCTCTTCACGTTTCAGGTTCTCAAATTTTCGGTCTCCTCCATAATCGAATGTCAATACCGGAAGTTCGCGATGACTCGACGAATACCATAGTCCCATATTCACTCTGTCACCGTGATGTGAGTCAAAAGAAACTTCTTGAAGAATGTTGAAATCTCTATATGCTCCTGATCGATTTTTTTCTTTCGGATGATACTGTCCGATTATATGATGATTGTCGTCATAGATATTCTCCTTCTTATCTCGATTGACATATGTGAAATCATTATGTGACGAAGAGTATGAAACACGTGTCGAACTGCCCCAGTGTTCGCCACCATACGACAAGTGTGCAAATTCATCAAAGGTAGCGAATGAACCCGCTCCCTGCACATATGACAGTCTTATTCCTTCTTCTGCCGGTTGACGGGATGAGAGACTGATGAGACCGCCTAATCCCCCTCCTCCTTCAATAAGACTGGAAGCTCCGTGATACACCGAAACTCCATCAACAAAAAAAGTTGGGATTGTCGAGAAGTCAGTCATCCCCATCATTGGATTAGAGAGATCCATCCCGTTCCATGTAACCTTTGTATGACTCGCTGCAGTGCCGCGAAATGATACAGTTGA
This sequence comes from uncultured Bacteroides sp., assembly GCA_964489495.1. Taxonomy (GTDB): domain Bacteria; phylum Bacteroidota; class Bacteroidia; order Bacteroidales; family Muribaculaceae; genus Paramuribaculum. Next base: position 32,101 of record CAZAZA010000015.1, on the reverse strand, counting down.
CAAAGAAGCCCTACCCGAACTTTTCACATACACCGATGTCCCGTAAGATAACGCATCTGCGACGCTTTGAGAGATATTGTCGCGAAGCGTAAGTGAATCGAGTACGGTCGTCGACAACCCTATTCCACGGAGTGTCGTACGGCTCCCTGTTACAGTCACGTTCCCGAGATGACGGCTTTTCTGGGCAAAAACACACTGGCTGCTTCCCGCAGCCGATACGACTTGCAGTAAAGCAGCCAGTTTGATGATTATTCCTTTCACGTCTCCAGCTATTCAATCCAGCAGAATGCGCTGGGAATGATGCCTGCGGTAAATTTGTCAATCTGATTACCATCCTCGTCATAACGATAGATTGTTCCAGACTGTGTGTAGTCAACCGGATCCGATGCATATATGTCGCCATTCTCAGGATTGACTGTCAACGAGTAGAAAGAGACATTCCCTACCGAAATGAACGGCGCAGTCGGAGCCTCGGCTTCGTCTATGTCCATATGCCATATTCCGCCGTTCACCCAGTATAGGTCGTCTCGATCGCCATCAATTACCATTTTTCGCACAACCGATCCTTTCTCAAGATAGATACGTCTGTCCACTTCGAACGATTGAAGATCGATACGGCACAACGATGGCGCCTCATAACCGATAGGATTAGCCTCCCATCCGCCACCATCACAAAGCGTCCATAATTTGCCATTTTTATCCACAGCCATTGACGAAGGCTGAAGACCAACCTCAAGACGGTCAACAATCTCATCATTTCGGGTATCGATCTTCAGAATCTCTTTATTGTACGACCAGCATGAAACATATACGTAATCGCCTACTTGAACCATATTTTCAGTTGACGCGGTCGATGCATCCATATCCGGAACTTCAATTGCTCCTGTTATCTCCATTGTCTGTGGATTGACAATCGCAATATTGGGGTCATACATTTGTGTCACGTAAGCCTTAGTATCATTCACAAAATGTATGTATCGGGGTGATGTGAACCCCGTTATACGGCCACACTCCTTGAACGTTGTAAGATCTATAGCGAAAATCACCTTTGAATTTCCCACTACGACCCATCCTTTATCACCATGGCGAGTCATTGATTGGCCACTGTCACCAAGTTTAAAGTCGTTAGCTTTAGCAAATACATCGTTCTCGACAGTTTTGCTTACCGGGTCATAAAAGCTCAACGATGCATTGCCGGCATTGTATGTTCCCTCATTGACAATATAGAGTCCCTTTGATACAGGTGTCGGATCTTCTCCGCCATTGTCATCCGAACATGATGCTGATATAAGTCCGAGTGACATGGCTGATAGCACCGGAATGACTAATTTTACAATCATTAGTTTATTCATATTGAAATCTGAAATTTGGTTATTATTCTTTTTGAAATAATTGAGAAAGCCAGTGCTCAAGCTCTGTTGAGCTTATCCTTGACGTCAAGGTACCTTTGTGTGCCACTGAAATAAAGCCGGTCTCTTCCGACACGACAATGGCAAAAGCGTCGGAAGCCTGCGATATGCCAAGAGCAGATCGGTGACGTAGACCCAAAGACCGGGGCACATTGCGGTCATGGCTTACGGGCAAGATACATCCGGCGGACACTATGCGTCCGTTTGCTATTATCATCGCTCCATCATGAAGTGGCGAATTTTTAAAAAATATATTTTCTATCAGACGGGAATTTATTAGAGCGTCAATGATATCTCCTGACTTCTCGTAAGACTCCAACGGTATACTTTGCTGTATTACGATCAACGCACCGGTTTTACTCTTAGCCATATTCATGCACGCATACACTATTGGCAACACATATTTTCGCGACTCGCTGCTCTCCACGTTTTTCGGATGGTGAAACAGTGTCTTTAGGAAACGCCATCGCTTATGGTCACCAAGTTCAACCAGAAAGCGCTTTATCTGGTCCTGAAACAAAATAACCAGAACAAGCAATCCAATGCTCATAAACTTATCGAGGATAGTTCCGATAAGCTTCATTTCGAGTATCTGCGATGCAAACACCCAAACAACTATAAACGCAAGTACACCGAAAAAGATATTAATTGTACCTGACTCCTTCATTATCCTATAAAGATAAAAAAGTAGCAATGCGACAATTGCTATGTCAAGTATATCTCTAACGCCAAATGAATCCATTCGTTCCGGGTTTAATACTGTGTAGTCCGTTGATACATTATGACAGCCTCTCGCGCAGCCCTCACATCATGCACTCTTAATATCGACGCACCACGATCGAGTGCCAAAGTGTTCAATACTGTGGTAGCATTAAGCGCTTCATCTGACGATATCCCGAGCAAGCGTGTTATCATCGATTTCCGGGAAATGCCGACAAGTATCGGACGCTCGAGAATCCGTATAATATCAGGAAGATGTCGCATGAGATCATAATTTTGCTCAAGGGTTTTCGCAAAGCCAAAACCGGGATCAACAATTATGTCATTGACTCCCATGTCGGAAAGCCTCCCTATTTTGAATGAAAGATCCCTAATGACCTCTAATGTTACTCCACCTTCACCATAGTCACAGTATTGTTGCATTGTCGACGGAGTTCCTCTCATATGCATCAGTATATACGGCACATGAAGTGACGCCACCGTCTCAAACATAGATGAATCCAAGTCTCCACCGCTTATATCATTAACTATATCGGCTCCCATTGACACAGCCTGTCGGGCGACTTCTGCCCTGAATGTATCAACAGATATCGGCAGTCGGTCCGCGCCGCTCTCATGAAGTGCTTCAAAGGCCATGCCGAGGCGATCTATTTCTTCGGAGGCGCTGACATCAGATGCTCCCGGTCTGGACGAATAAGCTCCCACATCAATCATGTCGGCGCCTTCGGAAACCATCATAGCCGACCGATCCACCATTTTGGAACGGTCACCTGACATCCGTGAACCGGCATAAAACGAATCGGGAGTAGCATTAATAATTGCTGCCACAAGCGGACGGTTATACGTTAGAATTCGTCCTCTGATTCTGAGTGTGAACGGATGCATTATTTCGCGGTCTTTAATTTTAATTATGTCGCAAAGTTAGCAATTACTGCTTATATTTCAAAATCAGAATGCTCCTGCAAGAACAGCTATAATAAGTAGGGGTGCCACGTATCGAATGACAAATCGCACTACAGGAAGCACTTGCGAATGAAGTGTTCCGTTGTTTGTAAGCTGATGCTGAAGCAAGTTGCGTGGAGCATACCATCCTACATACACGCATATTCCTATGGCTACTATTGGCAGAAGTAAATTGGTGGCAACGTAATCGAGTGTGTCGAATAACGCCGAACTCTCTGAACAAAGCGACGAAAACAAAAACAATGGCAACAAAACAAGACTACATGACTTCACGCGTGACAAACCAAAACGGTCGGAAAGAAATGCTATTGAGACTTCTGAAATAGAAATTGTTGAAGTCAGTGCCGCGACAAATAGCAAAAGGAAAAACAGAATTGACCATAGCTGCGTGCCCGGAAGCTGAGCAAAGACTTCAGGAAGTGTGACAAATACAAGCGTTGCGCCTGCAAGCGATTCGTCCGTAAGTCCGAATGAAGTGACTGCAGGGAATATAATGATACCCATCATCACTGACACCAGCATATCGAGCATAGAAACAGTCAAGGCTGTTTTCACCAGTTTTGTATCGCTTCGATAATAAGACGCGTACGTTACCAATATACCCATACCGAGACTCAGAGAAAAAAAAGCTTGACCGAGAGCGCTGACAAAAGTCTTTGCCGAAATTACTGAAAAGTCAGGCTTAAGGAAATACACAAGCCCTTCCGATGCACCTGGCAATGTCAGGGAAACCACACAAAAAGCCACTAAAATCGAAAACAAAAGTGGCATCAGGAAATTGGATAATCTCTCTATGCCTTTTTGGACTCCTACTATAAGTACCAGAAAATTGATAGCTATTACGACATATGTATTGACAAGGGGACTAATGCCTTCATGCAAAAACTCCTTCATTCGTGCAGTAAACTGCCACGTCTCCGGAGACATTGACATATTTGAATCAGGCAATGATGAAACCGGTTCATACAAATAGCCGGTAATCGACTGCCAGAAATACTCAAAGGTCCAACCAGTCACAACCATATAGAAGCACAGTATGGCGTAACTGGCGATTATTGACAAAAAGCCGAAAAACCACCAGATTTTTTTAGCTCCAAGATTCTTGAACACGCCCACGGCATCCGATCCTCCTGCCCTACCAAGCGAAAATTCAGCAACCATGACAGGTATACCGAGTATGAGCACACACAATATGTATATCAACAGGAATGCTGCTCCTCCATTACTCTGCGCTTCTGCAGGGAATCGCCATATGTTGCCAAGACCGACTGCCGATCCCACAGTCGCAGCCACCAGACCTATCTTGGAGGCAAATTTTGCTTTCTCTTTAGCCATTATTAGTATTTTAGATTCAGAATTTCGTATAATGAATAATTAACGGAAGTTTCATTATATTTGTTGTAATGAAAGACACATTTAATATCACACTCAATGCCCACGCACAAAATCAACCACTTAACCAATTTTATTCATCATTCAACACAATATCCATACAAAGTTATCCAAAACTAAAACTACCATAATTGATTTACAATAATTTACACTACTTTATCCAATAGAAAGTTTCCCCAAAAACAAATTCTCTCAAGTTTTTTTCTCGAAATGTTTGCAGGATAGTCAAAGATGTTGTAGCTTTGCACCATCAAAATTCCACTACCCATGATAACAACTGTTGTAAAACGAGACGGCCGGGTTGTCGGCTATAATGAGGAGAAAATAAAAGCCGCAATACGCAAGGCCATGCTCCAGACTCCATTAGGCGAAGACGAATCGCTCCTTCAGCGAATTTCCGACCGAATAGGTATGACCGGTAAAGACAGCATGACTGTTGAGGAAATACAGGACAGGGTAGAGATGGAGCTGATGAAGAGTTCTCGGAAAGAAGTCGCGAAACGATATATAGCCTATCGCGACCAGCGCAGCATTGCGCGGCAGGCTAAGACTCGTGATATTTTCCTTGAAATAATTGAGGCCAAGAACTGCGATGTCACACGCGAGAACGCCAATATGAACACTGATTCACCTGCTGGAATGATGATGAAGTTCGCGAGCGAGACAACAAAGCCATTTGTTGACGACTACCTGCTTTCACCGGAAGCTCGGAATGCTGTGCGTCATGGATATTTGCATATACATGACAAAGACTATTATCCGACAAAGAGCTTGACATGTGTGCAACATCCTCTTGACCGCATACTTAAAGACGGTTTTATCGCAGGACACGGTGAATCTCGGCCTGCAAAGCGAATTGAGACTGCCAGCATCATCGCATGTATTTCGATGGAAACAGCTCAAAACGAAATGCATGGTGGTCAGGCAATACCAGCTTTCGACTTCTACCTCGCTCCGTTTGTCAGACATTCGTTTATTGAGGAGCTTAAAAATCTTGAAGAGCTAACCGGCCGTGATCTTAAACACTTGTACAACTGTACGATAAAAGATTACCTCAAAAAAGATCTCACCGGTCTCGAAGGAGAGGAACGGCTTTTGCAACATGCTGTCAACAAAACAGTAAGCAGGGTACATCAGGCGATGGAAGCTTTTATCCACAATATGAACACCATTCATTCCCGTGGAGGCAATCAGGTTGTGTTCAGCTCAATCAACTACGGTACCGACACATCTGCTGAAGGAAGATGTGTCATCCGCGAACTCCTTCAATCGACATACGAAGGAGTTGGCAACGGCGCGACTGCTATATTCCCGATTCAAATATGGAAAAAGAAGCGTGGAGTCAGCTATTTGCCGGACGATCCGAATTATGACCTTTACAAAATGGCATGCAAAGTGACAGCCCGTCGTTTCTTTCCCAATTTTGTCAATCTCGATGCAACCTTCAACTTCCATGAAAAGTGGCGTCCGGATGACCCGAAACGATATCTTTACGAAATAGCGACAATGGGTTGTCGCACCAGAGTTTTTGAGAACAGATTCGGCGAAAAAACATCCGTCGGACGCGGCAATCTCAGCTTTTCAACCATCAATATCGTGCGAATAGCTCTTGAGGTAATGAATATTTCCGATGAAACGAAACGTATTGAGGCATTCTTTACAAAACTCGACGAAGTGCTTGAGATTACTGCTCGCCAACTCGACGACCGATTCAATTTCCAGAAAACGGCTTTTGTAAAACAGTTTCCGTTACTAATGTCAAAATTATGGAACGGAAGCGATAGTCTTAACCCTGACGAGACTATTGAGTCTGTCATCAATCAGGGTACTCTCGGAATTGGGTTCATCGGACTTGCAGAATGCCTTGTCGCCTTGACAGGTCATCACCATGGAGAATCGCAAAGTTCTCAGGATTTAGGACTTCGTATCATAACTCATATGCGCGACCGTGTATTGGATTTTTCTGAAAGATACGGTCACAATTACTCTGTACTTGCTACTCCGGCTGAAGGTCTTGCCGGCAAATTTACGACAAAAGACCGAGAAGACTTTGGTGAAATCATAGGTGTTACCGACAGAGCATATTACACTAATTCGAATCACGTACCAGTATATTACCATTGCTCTCCTAAGCATAAAGCTGAAATCGAAGCCCCTTACCATAATCTGACACGTGGCGGTCATATCTTCTATGTTGAGATCGATGGTGATGCCACTCACAATCCTCAGGCAATCGCCGACATAGTAGACCTCATGGACAAATATGATATAGGCTATTGTTCGGTAAACCATAATCGCAACCGGTGTATGGACTGCGGATTTGAAGATGCATCCGAGAATCTTGAAACTTGTCCAAAATGCGGCAGCAATAATATCGACAAACTTCAAAGAATCACCGGATACCTGGTTGGTACTACCGACCGCTGGAACAAGGCGAAACTTGCTGAGCTAAAAGATCGTGTAGTCCATAAATGAAGACACTGAGAATCATCCGAATTGTAGAAGGTACATCTGTAGACGGCCCTGGATTGCGGACATCGGTCTATTTGGCCGGGTGTCCGCACCACTGTTCTGGTTGTCATAATCCTCAGACTTGGGACCCTGAGCAGGGCGAGATTATCGGAGTCGACGAATTGTGTGACCGTTTATTGAAACTGGAAATGAATGTGACTTTCTCAGGAGGTGATCCTCTGATGCAGGCTATTCCACTCGCTGAAGCTTGCAGAATAATCAAGGAGAAAAACGGCCAAAACATCTGGTGCTACACAGGCTTTTGTTTTGAAGAAATACTCCGGAAACCCGAGCTTCGCAATCTTCTCCGGTGGATTGACGTTCTCGTTGATGGCCCGTTCAATAAAGAATTATGCGACACGTCTCTACTTTTCAGAGGTTCCTCAAACCAGCGGCTTATCGATGTAAACCACTGGCGTTCGACTGCCGAGATACTTGAATGGCATTCAGATTTCTAAAGTCAATGTCGTCAAATCCCGCTTCTTTTAAATCCAACGACTCATTATGATCATTCAGATATCGGTAATCTGAGAAATTGTATTTACGTGATGCCAGTGATGCATCAGGCCTGAAATCCTTTGTTTCGACGCGTCCGAGATCGAGTGCGGTATGATAGAATGAGCGACTTGATGAGACCTTTTTAGATCGGTTAGCATCCAATGCATTGCATAGATCCGGGTATCGCATTTCAAACTCATTAGACACCCAGACTAAAAACGGAACATGCAGCTGACGGAAAGTAGGCACCGGTGATGCATGAAGAAAAAGCCCTCGGTCATCGTCATATATATCCTCGCCATGATCGCTTGCATATATCACTGTTCCGATACGCCCCGATTTCTCAACTATATCAATAACAGAATTGAGAATAGAGTCGGTATATACGATAGTATTGTCATAAGCATTAATCAGACGGTCACGCATAAGAATGTTTGCTTCAAGCGGACGGTCAGGAAGAAAATGAGCGGCTGACATAGCATAACGGTCATTATAATTATAATGTGAGCCGTAAGTATGAAGCACTATCAGTTCGTTAGAGTCGGATGATTCAAGTATCTTACCTAAACGGTTGACAAGAGCATTGTCACGTGCACCTGCCTCATTACTGATACCCGGTTCTTCTATCAGAAAGCCCCAACTGTCGGCCTCTTCACCAAAGAAGTCAATATATGAATGATTACGCTGTTGTGCAGAATAAAAATTGGTATGATACCCGGCTTCTCCAAAAGCGCTTATTATGCTCTTCACATAGTTGACCGAGTCTGCAAATGTTTGAGAATCTATACATGACAAAAGCATCGGGACACTCTTGTGTGTCGTATTCGATTCACTCATAACCATTGGGTAAAAATAAATTCCCCGACGATTTGACAATCGTGGATTCGTCTGTCGACTGTATCCTGAAAGCTGCCAGTTATCAGCCCTCGAGGTCTCCCCTATAACTATTACTGTAACTGCCTTTAAAGAATCAGTCGAACAGTATTTTGAGTCATGACGATATCGTGACGAGGTCTTATGATACTCACTCGTTTGATTGTAACGATCAAATGCTATCACGCAATTGGTTACTGCATTGAGTGGGAATAAATCCTTTAATGGTCGGTATGGATGTGAGCCGGCAAAAAAAGAAAGACAAAATGTAATAACACCAATTGCCGTTATCACCATGCTCGTTACTCGTTGTGAAACTATGAAACGCTCACTCAAAGTCCAATGCCTAACTATACTTATAATGGCCATTATTATAGGTATTAAGTACAGTATTACTACTACACAAAGCACTGTGAGTAAATCAGCGAGCAATTCGCCTGCTTCTGTCGCATTACTGGTGACAAGATTCAACCACATATCCACGGCTATCACTGACCTGCCGTAAAGATATAGTAGTACTAATTCAAAAGCTGCAAGAAAAGTTATCGGAAACATCCATAGGACGGGCTTGCCGGGATTACGCGACAAGGATAGGATAAACCAATATAATCCCGCCGGGAGGAAAATATTGGCAGCACTTTGCATCCAAGATAGTTTCTCCGTAACCGACAGAATTGAATTCGGAACAATACTTGCTATCAAAAACCAGAAAAAGAGCACTGCCGGACACGCCTTACCAGTTCCGTGAGCTGGGTATGTGGTTTTATGTCTATTAAAAAGCTTCATTTATGTTAAAAATAAAACCAGTCTCACCGCGGCCGATGCCGAAGTCGATCCTGACGTTAGAATTTCTTTTAAACTCCCATCGGTAACCAATACCGAAATTGGGTAATATGTGATGCCATGATAGGTCACGGGCATTTTTGAAAACAGTTCCAGCTCCGGCCCATACCACAGCTCCACATCTGTGCCATATTTTTTGCCGAAGCTCTATAGTGGCACTCACCTGATTTTTATCGCGGTAACGGCCTTCATAATATCCTCGCATGTCTCTACTACCTCCAAATGTCGGCAAAAGGCACCACGGGGTCTCCCCCCAGCTCAAGGCTCCATGCAATCTAAATGCCATGATACCCGATTTCCATAATCTCATATAATGGTTCAACGCCATATCGACCACCATACAATGCCTGTCACCATTTCCGAGGAAAGATGGGTACAACTTTGCTTCAGCCGACATATAGTTGCCATGTCTCGGAGCTGTGATATTGTCCCGGGTATCATAACTCATGACTGCTCCCAATCCTAATACAGCCATCCTCAGTTTCTCACCATCCCAAAGCACTGTTTTCTCAACCTTTATAGCATTAATCCAAGCAATATCCAGCGAAGGCCCCAGGAAGAAATTACCACCTAAACGGCATCCAAGGATAGAATGCAAGCGCAATGAGACTTCGTCATATTTGCTCCATAACGTATTCTGCTTCCCGTTATGAAATCCTATACCCCAGAATTTTTTAGGGAAATTTTCAAAACTAAGTTCATAGGATAGTCGCTGTCTATCATCCGGGAAAAAATGTATTCCCTCGACTCCAAACTTTACAAATCCGGTTGTCGATACATTCAGAAATACCCCTGCCTCCGAATGCAACAGGCGGTCACTCACACTGTCACGTATTGCGAAACCATATTGACCTGAAGCAACGACACCGATACCGAGTCCAATGTCTGACGAATAATACGGGCCTCCAATGAACGAGACATCAAATTTGCCCTCCTCCCGTGGCACGTTGGCCTCACTGAAATATCGCACAATCCTATGCAGCAAACCGTCCCGTTTGCCAATGCTGTCAGCCGACAACGACGACACTGAGTCAGCCGATTCGGCTTCCCTCAATGGCTGTGCCGTTCCTGTAGTCCAAGAGAGTACAAGAATTAGAATTATCCGGTATAACAGTGCTGTTCTCTCCATTATTTATAATGATTAGACAAAATTAACCATTCTTCTTATATAATGATAAATATATGACTTTTGTTGGATTTTTTGAGAAAATCCGACTAATACAAACTGCCCCCTGATTTGTTATAATGGAAATTTACATCTACACCGATTTTAATCGTTACGTTTATATATTATTTATTATGAGGACTATTACATGCTTATTTACATCGTTGTTGTGCGCGGCGTGCGCCTATAAACCGATAACCGCACAAACAGTTTCTTCTGTCGATTCTTTAGCAACCACGTCCATTGTTATGAAGGACAGAAAACCGAGTATATACGATATGCCTTATTCACCGACTGCTTCTTATGCAAATTGGAAACACTTGATGGTAAACACCGGTGTTCTTGTAGCTGGTGGAGCAACGACTCTCGTTATTTTGGAAATGCTGCCCGAGGAATCAACTGCCTGGAGTCGCTCACAACAGAAACGCTATTCTATGTGGGAACGTTACCGAATGCATTTCAAAAAAGGCCCCGTTTGGGATAATGACAAATTTGTATTTAATGGAATATTGCATCCTTACGGAGGAGCAGCTTATTATATGAGTGCCCGTTCATGCGGTTTCAACATATGGGGTTCGTTTCTTTACAGTTTCTGTATATCTACATTTTTCTGGGAATATGGGGTGGAATGTTTCATGGAAGTTCCATCTGTCCAGGACCTTATTGTCACACCTGTGATCGGCTCGATTTTCGGGGAATGCTTTTATCTTGCAAAGCGAGGAATTCTTGCCAGAAACTACAGGCTTCTCGGTTCAAAAGTACTTGGATATGTTGCTGCATTTCTTCTCGATCCGGTGAATGAACTTGTCGGCTATTTCCGTGGTGATCAGCGTCGATGGTGTAGAGATCATTCAGCTCCAACTCCAACCGGTATTGCTTTGACCCCTGTCATCAGTCCCGGTCAGGCAGGATTTTCGCTACAGTTTAGTTTTTAGTTTTTTTTGTATTTTTGTATATTGTTTAAAGGTATAAGAAATGTTCACAAGACTCATTACTATTGCAACAACGCTGATAAGCAGCATTATAGTTTCCGCTGAGAAAATTGAGCCGATTCATTATGGCGACTTCAATTCATGGGTTACACGTAATCTTACCGAATCAATTGTAATCGGAGGAAATGATAAAAAGGTATACGAAATTGGTCCGAACTGCACAATCGACGGAAATAAAGCCTACTCTCCCATGGGTGGCTCTCCGTGGGCTACAAGTAATGTATATGCCAAAGTATCGGGCGTGACAAAAACTTCCAATACCGTCTTCCCTTATGAACGTTCGAACGGAAACCGTGCTGCAAAATTATGTTCGATGATGGAAACCGTAAAGGCTCTCGGAATCATAAAAATGGATGTTATGGTTGCAGGTTCGATTTTTCTCGGCAGGATGTATGAACCAATTACTTCGACAAAAAATCCTTATACAAAAATGGAAGTCGGACAACCTTATACAAAACGGCCGGATGCCTTCGTCATTGATTACAAAGTAGACATGCCTTCCACAAACACACGCATCAAATCGAGCGGTTTCGGAAGCAAAAAAACTCTGCCCGGACGTGATACCCCGGTGATATTTATAATGCTTCAGCGTCGATGGGAGGACTCTGATGGCAACATCCATGCACGGCGCGTTGCAACAGGTGGCGAAATTTTTCCCGAGGCTACGCAATGGATTAACGGGCACAGGATCCCGTTACATTATGGAGACTGCAGCAATATTCCTGACCTTCAATGGATCGGTTTGAGAGGAAAATCCAATGCCTATTATGCAAAAAACTCCAAAGGCAAAATGATGCCGGTAATTGAGGAAGGATGGGACAAACCTGAGGCAGTTCCGACACATGTTGTCGTAATGATAAGCTCAGGTAATGGTGAACCATACGTGGCTACACCAGGGGTAAACTTCTATGTCGATAACGCCGGCTTTGTTTTTAAATAATTTTATCGATTTATTGCGGCATTTCGGATTATTATTCGTAGATTTGGACTCAAAATAGACTTTAACCAAAATCTAACACAATAGATTGAAATGCTAAGACCTGAAGATTTAGAACTGCTTGCCTCAAAAGGCATCACTGAACAGCAAGTAGATGAGCAACTTGCCCGTTTCAAAACAGGATTTCCCTATTTAAAAATCGTCTCGGCAGCTACTATCGGCGATGGTATTACGTCTCTCACCCCTCAGCAGGAGAAGGAAGCTGAGGAACGCTGGGATCAATATTTGTCCGACGGCGGAGAAGTTATGAAATTCGTGCCGGCTTCCGGGGCGGCTTCACGCATGTTCAAAGCCCTTTTTGAATTTGTCGACGGCCACGAGGACAAAGCTCCTGCCGGTTCGCCTGTAGCTAAGCTTCTTGCCGACATCGACCGCCTCCCATTTAAGGAAGAACTCGATTCCACATGCAAAAAACTATATGGCATCGGTCTTCGTGAAATGGTTGAAGCAGGCCGTGATAAAGAAATTATTGCAGCCCTCATACTCCCTTCTGGTATGAATTATGGAGGACTGCCTAAGGGTCTGTTGAAATTTCACCGCTATCCTGAAGGATCCCGCACACCGATTGAGGAACAACTCACAGAAGGTGCACAGACAGCATCCGACAGTAAAGGCGAAGTGCACCTGCACTTCACAGTATCTGCTAACCACAGAAAACTTTTTGAGGAAAAACTGGCTGAAGTAGTTCCGGCTACTGAAGCACGTACCGGACGAAAATTCCATGTAACTCTGAGTGAGCAAAAGCCATCAACCGACACCATAGCTGCTAATCCTGACAACACTCCGTTTATCGAAGACGGTCATCTGGTGTTCCGTCCGGGTGGTCACGGTGCTCTCATACAAAACCTCGACGACATGGATTCTGCAGTTATCTTTATCAAGAACATTGACAATGTTGTTCCCGATGCTCTCCGCGAACCAACAGTCAAATATAAGAAGGTTCTTGCCGGATATCTAATTGAATTGCACGACACTGTTTCAAAATACCTTACCAGACTTCATGCTGGAGAATATGACCATGCATCTCTCGAAGAAATGGTCAACTTTGCAAAGAATGCCCTTTCTATACATATCGAGGGTATAGACAAAATGAACGACACCGCGCTGGCTGTATTCCTGCATCACAAGTTCAATCGTCCGATGCGTGTCTGCGGCATGGTACGTAATGAAGGCGAGCCTGGAGGCGGACCGTTCATAACAGTGAACCCCGACGGAACAGCATCTCCACAGATTCTCGAAAGCAATCAGATTGACCTCTCAAACGAGACATATAAGAAAATGCTGTCCGAAGCCACACATTTCAATCCTGTCGACCTTGTATGCTATGTCAAGGATGTCAATGGAAAAAAATTCGCCCTTCCGGGTTTTGTTGATAAGGCTACCGGATTCATTTCGTCGAAATCAAGTCATGGAAAAGAGCTTCGCGCTTTGGAACTACCTGGACTTTGGAACGGAGCAATGAGTGACTGGACTACTGTTTTTGTAGAAGTACCTATATCGACTTTTAACCCTGTAAAGACAGTCAATGACCTCCTTCGTCCGGCTCATCAGGCATAATAAGGATTAAAACATCTTTTACAACGTCCGGCAACTTAATCGGTATGCCGGACGTTATATTTCCATGAAAAAACGAGACGAAATCAAACACATCTGGTCGGAATGTTTCGACGATCCAAAAGAATATGTCGATATGTATTTCGACCGTGTATACCATGACGATGATGCTGTAACATTCGAACTAAATAATTCCATCGTCAGCAGCCTGCTTCTGCAACGCTATGAAATGTCGTTCCACAATCAGACAGTCGGCATGTCTTATATAGCCGGAGCTGCTACCAGAAAACAACATCGCGGTAACGGATACATGTTGCAACTTCTTAAAACAGCTCTCTTTGAGTCATTCTCTCGTGGAGACCTGTTTTGCTCGCTTATTCCGGCACGTGAATGGCTTTATCTTTACTACGAGAAAGTAGGCTTTTCGACCGTTTTTTTTATCGATCCACAACGATTTACTTCATTACATAAGTTCTCGTTTTCGGGTAATTGGAGCGAGTATGAAGACCTTTTTGATGACAAAGTCTACAATGCAATGTCGGATTTTGAAAAAATGCGTAAATGCACTGTTTTGCATTCCAAGCGTGATTATCTTAATATACTCGACGATCTAAGGCTGTGCAACGGAAGATTCGTAGCAATAGCTGATGCCGATTGCACCATACGTTCTCTTGCATGGGCAACACTTGCCGACGATCAGGTTGTAGTCCGTGATTTGCTTGGCGATTGCGACGAATCCCGCCTGGCGGCTTTGAGTTGCTTGCGTACATATTATCCTGATAAAGCTTTCATTGTCTGGATGCCCCCTCTCGATAATCACCGCCGTCTTTACCCACATGGCATGGCCCGGATTGTGAATGCGGGAGCATGCCTCAAATCAATAGCTCTCGACACACCACACTGGCAATCTGTCATAAGGATTAAAGATTCTATTATTGCCGAGAACAACCATACTTATATCATCAAAGATGGGAAATGTATGGTCGACGACTCATATACCGGTAGCTATGATTTCGATACCGACATATCAACACTCACCGACATTATATTCAGCTCAAAAAAAATAGGCGAGATTCTTGGCTTCCCTTCCACTCGCCCATTTATGTCGTTAATGCTTGACTGAACTGTCGGCATCGACGCACTGACGTGATTTATACAAAGATTCAAATTCATTGATCGTTATTGGATCGACATCCTCTGTCTCAAGATATTTGGCCAGTTCGCCTGCCACCTTCACATACCCGGGTCCATACAGATAATTGTCTCTGATGCTCTGGGAGTCAGCTTTTCCTGTTTCGTCAAGGAGCACGGAGTAAATATCGACGTAAGTCGCACCTTTGCTATGGGCAAGTGTACGCAGCGAATCATTAAATGCTACTACCTCATCATTATTTCCGTCGCTAAGAGGTATCAGGGATATCACATACTGCTTTGCTGTAGGAGCAAGATTTTTGGCTTCGTCAAGAAGTTCTGAATATTTGCTGATATTTTTATCGGAGGTACCACAATAGAACATTATCTTTGCAGGAGCGGTTTTGTTACCATTGCCTGTGAGTATAGGGTTCAGCATTTTTGAATAATCCGATAACGACAGACCGCCATACCCCCATCCTATTCCTCTATTTTTAATATGGTCGGAACGAAGCAGTTCGTGCCATTCTCCCCCATGTATCATCTCGTCTCCGATAATCAGCACATCGTCACTATCGACCGGAAGCATCCCGAAATAGCTTACGCGCATGCCAAAACTGTTGTTAAGACCAATATTGTAATTGACATATGAATCATCATAGACACATCTTATACTGTCACCGAGATACGGTGCGATCTTCTTACACCAAGTCCGGTATCCATGTGCATACAGATGCAAACCATCCGCCGACCACTCCCCTTTGTTCCGGATACCGTACATATCATCCCAAAGGTTGATAAAAGTAACATTCTCGGCATTGCACATACTGTCTACCAATTCATTAGCAAGATTAATATTAGTATTTTGTGGTTCATGAACGCGAGGAAGGATGCTCTGAACGTATATTTCTGTTTGCGGGGAGCCGGTTTTCACTCTCTTAACTATCTCCGTTATATTGTCAACAACTTTTTCATATGGTTTACCGGCAGAAATATCGTTAGTTCCTATTAAGAGAAAAAATTTCGACGGCTTGCCATCAATAAACGAATCAAGATTTTTCAATATTTCGTGGGTCATTCCTCCTGACGTACCTCTATTGACTATACGCTGATCTGAACCGAACGCTTCCCACCATTCATGCATGTTTGTAATGGAATTCCCGGCAAAAACAATTTGACCTTGTGAGATAGGATTTGCTTTCAGAGCGTCATACCTGTGCTCACGGAAAGGCTCGTCTGCAAAAGCCGTCATACCAAGGCCTAAAGCCACAAGGGACGTTGTTATATATCTATAAAGCATAGTTGCAACGATTTGATTTATGCGACAAAGATAAACAAATCATTGCAACTATACAAATTAATACCTGGTGAATCGATGCTGATTAAAGCTCTACAACTTCGTTGTTGTTACTCAGCTATTTGTCATTCCGAGGATTGTTGTTTAGCGTCTCAGTGCGTTCATCTACAAGTTTTTTGCTTTCCTTGCAATCGTCTGCCTCATTTATGGCTGCTCCCGGATATTTTTCAACATCCTTTATCTGCTCTTCGGCAGTACGCTGTTCTTTACAACATTTCATATTCTTGAGATTTTAATTATTTGTTCAAGAATAAAACGCTCTGATTGGTACTATTGTTGGCTCGAAAGTTCAATTGGAAGTCGATTCAATTGCTCTATATAATCAAGTATCTCTTCACGTCCGCGTCCGTCCGTACTCGATGTATAAAATACCGGCGGAAGTTCTTCCCATGTCTCAAGAAGCTTTGAACAGTATGCCGCGACTTTACGACGCCCGGCTTCTTGACCCGATTTATCCATTTTTGTAAAAACTATGCTGAATGGTACCCCATTCTCTCCAAGCCATTCCATAAACTGAAGGTCGATCTTCATTGGGTCATGTCGTGAATCTATAAGCAGAAAAAGATTCGTCATCTGAGCTCGGTAAAGAATGTAATTTTCTATCATTTTCTGCAATGAGTCACGGCTCTCTTTGTTACGACGGGCATAACCATAGCCTGGCAGATCAACTATATACCAGCTGTCATTTATCAGGAAATGGTTGATTAGCATAGTCTTGCCTGGCGTTGCCGAAGTCTTTGCCAATTGGGAATGTCCTGTAAGCATATTTATAAGCGAGGATTTCCCAACATTCGAACGGCCTATAAAGGCATATTCATGACGATTGCCTTCAGGACATTTTTCGACTGATGAATTACTTATAACAAATCGAGCAGTATTTATCAACATATCTTTACTATATAATTTCAACCGTAAAATTAACAATTATTTATCAATAAAACAACTGCTCTCGACAGCAGTTCACCAAAAATTATTAATTTTGCAATATGCAGACAAGTTTTGTAGAGGTGATCGTACCTTTGGCCCTCAATAACACATTTACATATCAGCTTCCCGACAACAACGCAACCGTTATATCTGTCGGTTCAAGAGTCGTTGTCCCTTTCGGCCCGCGTAAATTTTACACTGCCATTGTTACAGCTGTCAATGTGGCCAAACCTGATGGAATAGAAGCAAAACAAATTGTACAGGTTCTTGATGCCGAACCGATAGTATACCGTTCACAGCTTCAATTATGGAACTGGATAGCCGATTATTATCTATGTACGATTGGCGATGTCTATCGCGCCGCTGTACCGTCGGGCCTAAAACTTGAGAGCGAGACATTTGTTGAGATTAATCCTGATTTTGTTCCTGAAATGGCATCTAATCTCTCCGACAAGTCTGCGGAAATCGTCGCTTTTCTGAAACATAATTCAAAAAAGATATCTATAGGTCAGTTATCAAAACTTACTGGTATTAATAATCCGTCACTTGAAATCACTTCTCTGCTCGAAAACAATTGTATTCTTATATCCGAGAAGCTCGTCGAACGCTACAGGGTGGTCCGAGAAGCATATGTGAATCTTCGAGCCTGCAGAACAAGCGGTGGAGAAACTTCCCGAATTTTCTCCATGGTAAAAGGAGCAAGAAAACAGGAAACAGCTCTAATTGCGCTTATAGAATTATCAGGATTTAACCGGCCATTGGCTGAGCCTCTTAAAGAAGTAACCCGTAAGGCTCTTGAACAGAGAGCCGGAATTACTCCAGCTATTACCCTGGCCATGCAAAAACGAGGATTGATTGATATATATTATAAGGAAAAAAGTCGCTTTTCATACTCAGGTCTTACATCCCAGCCTCTCCCCTCCTTATCTTCCGAACAGAACGAAGCTTTGCAATCAATCCATATCTCCTGGACCGAACACGATGTCACTTTGTTACACGGCGTGACATCTTCCGGAAAAACAGAAATATACCTTCATTTGATTGACTTTGCCATGCGTCAAGGAAAACAAGTGCTTTTTCTTGTTCCTGAAATAGCGCTGACGACCCAGCTGACTACACGTCTGCAACGGGTTTTCGGAGAAAAAGTGATAATATATCACTCAAAATTCTCCGACAGCGAGCGCGTTGAGATTTGGCGCAAAGTTCTTCATCACAAAGAACCGTGCGTCATCATCGGCGCGAGATCAGCTATATTCCTGCCTTTTTCTGTCCTCGGCCTCATAATAGTTGACGAAGAACATGAGACAAGCTATAAGCAACAGGATCCGGCGCCTCGTTACAATGCGCGCGACACAGCAATGGTTCTCGCCCGTATGTTCGGTGCAAAAACCCTTCTTGCGAGTGCCACACCTTCGGTCGACACATATTACAAGGCCACATCCGGGCGATACGGACTTGTCACGCTTTCTCAACGTTATGGGGGAATAGAAATGCCCGAGGTCGAAGTAGTTGACATGAATAGGGAAAGAAAGAACGGAAGTATAAAGGGAATTTTTTCCCTGCGGATGCAGCAGGCAGTAAACAACGTTATCGAGAATGGGGCTCAGGCAATAATTTTCCTTAACAGACGTGGGTATGCTCCCGTAGCTGAATGTCCTCATTGCGCATATGTAGCAAAATGTACGGATTGTGACGTTTCGCTTACATATCACCGGGGCATCGGTCGTCTTGTCTGTCACTACTGCGGCTCAGAATATACCCTTCCCTCTATATGCCCCGTTTGCCATGAACCCGGAATGAAAGTCCATGGATTCGGCACCGAGCGTCTTGAAGAGGATCTTGCCGAATCGTTCCCTGATAGAGTCATCTGCCGCATGGATCTCGATACGACTCGTGCTAAAGACGGGTATGATAATATTATCGACTCTTTCTCCCAAGGCAAGTCTCAGATATTGATAGGGACACAAATGGTAACCAAGGGCCTCGACTTTGACCGCGTCAGGCTGGTAGGTGTTGTGAATGCCGACTCCATGATCAACATGCCTGATTTCAGGGCAGGTGAAAGAGCATTCAATATGCTCGAACAAGTTGCCGGTCGTGCCGGCCGGCGCGATAGTCGAGGCTTGGTAATAATTCAGACACGACAGCCCGAACACCCATTGATTAAAGCCGTTGTCGATCATGATTATATAGCTAACTACCGTCGTGAGATAGACGAACGTCACCGTTACAATTATCCACCTTTTACGCGCCTGATTGTAATCTATCTGCGCCATCGCGATATGTCGGTTGCCGCATCTCTTGCAAATGAATATGCATCACGACTACGAACTTTGTTCGGCAATAGAGTAAATGGGCCTGAACAACCTGATGTCCCACGTGTCCAGAACATGCATATCCGTAAAATAATGCTTAAATTTGAATTGGGAGTCTCTTTGCCACGTGTTCGGCAACTGTTACGAGATACCTACATACAGATGCATACAGAAAAGGTCAACGGCATAAGACAATCAATAATTTCTTACGACGTTGACCCCTATTGACTCAATTCTAATAGACCGCTTATTCTTTTGAAGTGCGCGTCCGCTTACGCTCAAGTTCGTCAAGAATGATTTTGCGCAGGCGCAAATGGTGCGGTGTAACTTCCACGTATTCGTCGCTCTTGATATACTCCAAAGCCTCTTCGAGACTGAATACGACAGGAGGTATGATACGGGCTTTATCATCAGCACCTGAAGCTCGCATGTTGGTCAGCTTCTTGGATTTGGTGACATTTACGACGATGTCGTTATCTTTTGCGTTTTCACCTACAACCTGACCTGCATATACTTCTTCCTGCGGGAAGATAAAGAAACGACCTCTGTCCTGCAGTTTGTCTATGGCATAAGCATAGGCAGTACCCGCTTCCATTGCTATGAGCGAACCGTTTGTACGACGTTCTATATCACCTTTCCATGGCTGATATTCCAGGAATCTATGAGCCATGATTGCCTCTCCGGCCGATGCCGTGAGAACATTGTTGCGCAATCCGATAATACCACGTGAAGGAATATTGAATTCCATGTGAACGCGGTCGTTTTGTGTAACCATCGAAGTGAGATCGCCCTTGCGGCGAGTCACCATATCAATCATTTTTGACGAATATTCTTCAGGGACATTTATTGTCAGAAGTTCAACAGGCTCACATTTCCGTCCGTCTATTTCCTTAACGATTACCTGCGGTTGTCCTACCTGCAGCTCGTAACCTTCGCGCCTCATAGTCTCTATTAGGACTGAAAGATGAAGCACTCCTCGGCCGTAAACGGTCCAAACATCTTCTTCCGGTGCCTTAGTTACCCTTAATGCGAGGTTTCGGTCCAGCTCTTTGGTAAGACGTTCCGCTATATGACGGGATGTAACGTATTTGCCGTCCCGACCGAAAAATGGCGAATCGTTTATGGTGAATGTCATGGACATCGTAGGCTCGTCGATGGCGATGCGTGGCAGAGGCTCAGGATTGGAAAAATCAGTCACGGTATCTCCGATTTCAAAATCCTCCAGACCTATTAATGCGCATATATCGCCACTTTCCACGCTTTCAACACGCTTACGTCCCATGCCTTCAAAAACATGAAGCTCTTTGATTCGCTGACGTACAACCGAACCATCACGTTTGCACAAGCCTATCTCCATACCCTCACGCAACACACCTCGATGCACTCTTCCAACGGCTATGCGCCCGACGTACGATGAATAATCAAGCGATGTGATGAGCATTTGGGCAGTTCCCTCAAGCTGGACAGGCGCGGGAATGTGTTCGATAATCGCGTCAAGCACCGGTAAAATGTTATCGGTTGGCTTATTCCAATCTGAGCTCATCCAGCCCTGCTTAGCAGACCCATAAATTGTAGGAAAGTCAAGCTGGTCTTCAGTGGCATCAAGATTAAACATGAGATCAAAAACCATTTCCTGCACCTCATCAGGGCGACAGTTGGGTTTGTCAACCTTATTTATAACCACAACCGGTTTTAAGCCCATCTGGATGGCTTTCTGAAGCACGAAACGTGTCTGAGGCATAGGCCCTTCGAACGCATCTACCAGAAGCAGACATCCGTCAGCCATGTTTAGCACGCGTTCTACCTCTCCTCCGAAATCGGCGTGACCCGGAGTGTCGATAATGTTTATCTTATACCCTTTATAATTGATGGATACGTTTTTAGAAAGGATTGTTATACCGCGTTCGCGCTCAAGGTCGTTATTATCGAGCATCAGCTCACCTGTTGTCTGATTATCACGAAATAAATGGCCGGCCAAAAGCATTTTGTCGACAAGTGTCGTCTTACCGTGGTCGACATGAGCTATTATGGCAATGTTTCGGATGTTTTGCATATGTTCTTGACAAAGAATTTCGGGTGGCAAAATTAACTATTTCTGTCGAATTACACAAAAGCTTTAGTTTTTTTGTAGAGTCAACAGACACTTTGATGGCTTGCTTTTGTTAATAATGAGTAATTATTAGCATTCATAAATGATCGGACTGCTCTTCAATGTACTCAGGACTTTAAAAGAGAACGCCGGCGAGTCTCTTCGCCGGTTTGACCACCGATTTGCCCGTCCGTTGCGAACTATAACTCTTACGTTTGACGTTATCTCTTTTATAACTTCCGCGCTGCTCCTAACCTGCTTTATCATTTACGTCGGATACGACCACAGCCCACAGGAACGGAAACTATTGATGATTGGAGTAAAATGTGCACAAATCTCATTCATTATTAATATTATATTCAACTTTATATTTAATCTTGGAATCACTTTCATTGGAGCGAAGGTGCTTAACCGAGTTCTGAACTTTTCAATTTTTCTGACTATAATACCTGCAATTTTTACTCATTCAAAAATTTCCGCTTACTTCCCCTTCCTATATAATGAGTATTTTATTTTTTCAATTCTCATCGTCTACTCTCTTGTGACGATAAGTTATGGCGTAATGAAATTAGTGTCCCGACGCACTAACCCGGCCATCATTCTGTCGGCCAGTTTTCTATGTTTTATAATTGTCGGCGCATTTATGCTGATGCTGCCGCGTTGCAGTTATTATGGAATTGATTTTGTCGATTCTGTATTCATAGCTACAAGTGCGGTATGCATCACAGGATTGTCATCGGTCGATATTTCAACATGTCTTACACCGTTCGGACTGATGGTTCTCGCGGTTCTTATACAGATTGGCGCATTGGGAGTAATGACTTTTACAAGCTTTTTCGCCATATTTTTTTCAGGCAATTCTTCTATTTACAACCAACTGTTCCTTGGGGATATAATCTATTCAAAATCAATGAGTGCTCTTGTCCCGACTTTACTGTATGTACTGGCTCTCACAATTGGCATAGAGATTATCGGAACTGTACTTATTTTTGTTTCGATTCATGGCACACTGGCTATGAATATTGAACAGGAAATAGCTTTCTCAGCTTTCCATTCTCTTTCTGCTTTCTGCAATGCAGGATTTTCAACTATTCCTGGAGGGCTTTCTAATCCGGCTCTACTCTACGGTAACCAGGCAATATATTGGGTTATGAGTCTTTTGATTGTGTTAGGTGCGATAGGATTTCCTATCCTTGCCAACATACGCGATGTATGCCTCACATATGCAAAAAAGTTGTTGGGGAACATCACCCATAAGCACTACTTTCAGGAGAACGTAGTACATATTTATTCGCTGAACACCAAAATCGTTTTTTGGACATTCACCATACTTTTTTTGGTGGGAGCTCTTGCTTTCTTCATACTTGAATACAATCACACCTTGATTTCTATGACTCTTCCTGAAAAAATCACTCAGGCTGTATTCAACTCCGTAACGCCCCGAAGCGCGGGCTTCTCATCCATCAACCCCGTTTCGTTTCTTGATTCCACATTATTGATTGTAATGTTTTTGATGTGGGTCGGAGGTGCTTCTCAGTCAACCGCCGGTGGAATCAAGGTGAACACCTTCGCAGCATTACTCATAAACCTTAGGTCAATAATTTTCGGGCGTAAAAATGTAACTGCCTTCAGACGCACCATCTCGCTGGGGTCAATACGTCGTGCCAATGCTGTAGTATCATTGTCAATAATGTCTTATGCTGTCTTTGCAACAACCATACTCATTCTCGAGCCACATCTTCCTACGCGCGAACTGCTCTTCGAGACCCTCTCGGCCCTTTTCACTGTAGGCTCATCTCTTGGCATTACAGATTCTCTGAGCGATGCTTCTAAAATCGTCCTGTGTTCGGCAATGTTCGTCGGACGCGTGGGTCTGTTATCTATGTTGACAGGCATTGCAGGGCGTCACCACGAGTTAGGGGCGAAATATCCTACCGACAATATAATAATCAGCTAAAAACCAAAATATGAAATTCCTGATAATCGGACTCGGCATATATGGTGCCAATCTCGCAAAAGATCTTACTGCTCTCGGACACGAGGTAATCGCAGCTGACGTGGACAGCAACCTTGTGGAACCTATCAAGGACCTAATTTCCACCGCATATATCATCGATTCCACTGATGAAATGTCGCTTAGCGTTCTGCCTCTCAACAATGTCGATATTGTGATTGTAGCGATTGGTGAGAATTTTGGAGCAAGCATAAAGACTGTGGCCCTATTAAAAAAACTAAAAGTCAAACATTTGTACGCAAGGGCCATAGATTCCCTTCACCAGTCCATACTTGAAGGAATAGGTGTAGACCGCATTCTCACCCCCGAACAGCGTGCGGCCCGCGACCTGGTCAACGAAATGGAACTTGGCTCCCATGTAGATTCATTACGTATCGACGCCGACAATTTCGTAATGAAATTCGACGCTCCGGACTTCATGATAGGAATGAAGTATTCATCGCTTAACCTGCTTGAGGACTATTCATTAATACTTATTGCAGTTACACGGATTACAGAATCTAAAAACGTGATTGGCATTTTGCAGAAGCGAAACAAACGCATCGACCTAAAATCAGATCCTTCATTGACTGTTGAAAAAGGCGACCAATGGATATGCGCAGGATCATCCAAAGGGTTCAATGCACTTTCAACCATCTCCGACTGATAACATATCAGCTTGTTATGAGGTCGATCGGAGACACTGCAAACATTAAGATTGCCATTTTTTGAAATATTATATACCTGTAACCGAGTTTTTCGGCAAAAATCCGTAACTTTGCACTATAATTTAACCACTCTTCAATCACATACATTAGATAACAATGGTTGTATTTTTCAAGAGGGGGGCCGGGCTCGTCATAGCCGTCGAGACCTCCAGCCGTTTCGACGAGGCGGCAAAAGAGAAGCTTTCTTGGCTTTTTGGTGGTGCAAAACCGCTTGCCACAACCTCGGTCAAAGGACGGTTTATTGGTCCTCGTAGAGAAATGGTTACTCCCTGGAGTACTAATGCTGTAGAGATTGCCCAAAATATGGGTGTTGAAGGCATATCGCGCATAGAGCAATTCTTTGTCACCCGCGATGAGAAACCGGTTTATGACCATATGCTCCAGCGACTCTACGATGGTCTTGGAGCAAAGATTTTTGAAGTGAACCGCACCCCGGATGCAATAAAGTATATAAAAGACCTCCACCAATACAACCTTGATGAAGGCCTGGCTCTTAGCCCGGAAGAAGAAAACTATCTTAACGGCCTTGCTGCAAGGCTCGGCAGACCTCTTACCGACAGCGAAGTATTCGGTTTCTCTCAAGTCAACTCCGAGCATTGCCGTCATAAGATTTTCAACGGCACTTTTGTGATTGACGGTGAAGAAAAACCCGAGTCTCTTTTTAAACTCATCAAAAAGACTTCGCAGACAAACCCCAACAAACTTGTCTCCGCATATAAGGACAATGTTGCCTTTGTCGAGGGCCCTACTGTCGAACAATTCTATCCTGTAAATCCTGAGCAACCCGACTTCTTTGAAGTCAAACCTATTGAAACAGTTATTTCGCTGAAAGCCGAAACACATAACTTCCCCACCACCGTCGAGCCGTTCAACGGTGCGGCGACCGGCACCGGCGGTGAAATACGCGACCGCCTCGGAGGCGGTAAGGCGTCACTCCCTATAGCAGGTACAGCGGTTTACATGACATCATACCCCAGGCTGTCACCATTGCGCAGATTCGAACTTCTGACTGATCCGCGCAACTGGCTTTATCAAACGCCATCCGAAATCCTTATAAAGGCTTCTAACGGAGCTTCAGATTTTGGAAACAAATTCGGTCAACCGCTTATCTGCGGCTCGGTTCTGACCTTCGAACACTCAGAACAAAACCGCTCGATTGCATACGACAAAGTTATAATGTTAGCAGGTGGCGTTGGCTTTGCCTCAAAACGCGATGCGCTCAAGGGACACCCGTCGGTTGGTGAAAAAGTAGTTCTTCTCGG
Organism: uncultured Bacteroides sp.; assembly: GCA_964489495.1. Taxonomy (GTDB): domain Bacteria; phylum Bacteroidota; class Bacteroidia; order Bacteroidales; family Muribaculaceae; genus Paramuribaculum. The sequence goes on along the minus strand of CAZAZA010000015.1, from coordinate 6,382 downwards.
CGGAGATAATTACCGTATCGGTATGGGTGGCGGAGCTGTCTCGTCGGTCGCTACAGGCCAGTACGACAACTCAATCGAGCTTAATGCTGTCCAGCGTGCAAATCCGGAAATGCAAAAGAGGGTGGCAAATGTCATACGTGCTCTTGCCGAGAACGACAACAACCCGATCGTATCGATTCACGATCATGGAGCCGGCGGTCACCTGAACGCTCTGAGCGAACTTGTTGAGGAAACCGGAGGTATAATCGATATGAAACAGTTGCCTGTTGGTGATCCGACCCTGTCTGCCAAAGAGATTATAGGCAATGAAAGTCAGGAACGAATGGGACTGATCACCGACAGCCGCCATATTGACCGTATTCGGAAAATATCCGAACGTGAACGTGCTCCGATGTATGTAGTCGGCGAAACAACCGGCGACAATCGTTTTGTTTTTGAGCAGGCCGACGGGACACGTCCTATCGACCTCGCAATGTCTGATATGTTCGGATCTTCGCCTAAGACCGTCATGACCGACAACACTGTCAGACACTCATACCGTAATCCGGACTACGATTCTTCTAAAATTCACGAATACCTCGACGAAGTGCTGACACTGGAAAATGTCGCTTGTAAGGATTGGCTCACCAACAAAGTCGACAGATCGGTGACAGGACGTATCGCCCGTCAGCAATGTCAAGGTGAAATCCAGTTGCCTTTAAGCGACTGTGGTGTTGTCGCGCTCGACTATCGGGGAAAATCAGGTATCGCCACTTCCATCGGTCATGCGCCTCAGGCTGCTCTGATTGACCCGGCTAAAGGATCGGTACTGTCAATTGCCGAATCATTGACCAACATCGTTGGAGCGCATCTCGCAGACGGCCTTAAGGGGGTATCTCTTTCCGCCAACTGGATGTGGCCTTGCCGGAACGAAGGCGAAGACGCTGCACTTTATCGTGCTGTAGAAGCTTGTAGCGACTTTGCTTGCGCCCTCGGAATCAATATCCCGACCGGCAAGGATTCTCTTTCTATGACTCAAAAGTACGGCGATAAAAAAGTATATGCTCCCGGTACCGTTATTATATCGGCTGCCGGCGAAGTTGATAACGTGCGTCTCACTGTCAGCCCCGTAATCCAGAACAAAACCTCTCGCCTTTATCGCGTGGATTTTTCAGGAGAAGCACTCAAGCTCGGTGGTTCGGCTTTGAATCAGTCACTCGGATATGTGGGTTCCGAAGCCCCGGGAGTAAAGGATGCAGGATACTTTGCAAATGCATTTAACACTCTCCAGCAACTGATAGCAAAACGCCGAATACTCGCGATGCATGATGTCTCAGCCGGCGGCTTGATTACGACGCTTCTTGAAATGACCTTTGCCAATACATCAGGTGGACTTCAGATTGACACATCAGCCATTGGCGAAAACGACGTTGTCAAAACTCTCTTTGCAGAGAATCCGGCTGTTGTAATCCAGGTAGCGGAATCTGATTGCCAACGTGTTGAAGACACAATGAATAAGGCCGGCGTGATTTTTGCATCAATAGGTAAAACTACGCCGGAACGCTTCATAACTGTCAACCATAACGGTAAAGAGCCTCTCGTATTCGATATAGACGCTCTCCGCGACCGTTGGTTTGCCACCTCATTCGCCATGGACACTCTTCAGAGTGGAGAGGAATGCGCTACCCTGCGCCGCGACAACTATAAACGGCAACCGATTCGTTACCGATTCCCTAAAGATTTTGACGGGAAAATATCATCACGCGGACTTAAGCCTGGCAAACGCGAACGTACTGGCGTCAGGGCGGCAATAATAAGGGAAAAAGGAGTAAATGGCGACCGTGAGATGGCATACTCTTTGTATCTTGCAGGATTTGATGTCAAGGACGTTCACATGACCGATCTGATGAGTGGCCGTGAGACTCTTGATGATGTCAACATGATTGTCTTCTGTGGCGGATTCTCAAACAGCGACGTGCTCGGATCCGCTAAGGGTTGGGCGGGAGGCATTCTGTGGAATGAGACTGCTCGCGAAACCATCAACCGGTTCTACAAGCGCTCCGACACCTTGAGTCTGGGTATTTGCAATGGATGTCAGCTCATGATTGAGCTTAACCTCATAAACCCTGACCATAACCGCCGTCCTATGATGGATCATAACATCAGTCACAAATTTGAATCCCAGTTCTTAGGCTTAACTATCCCCGAAAACAACTCGGTGATGTTCGGACCTCTGTCAGGAATGAAGATGGGCATCTGGGTAGCTCACGGTGAAGGTCGATTCGTACTACCGCAGCAGCTCGACACCTATAACATTGTGGCTAAATATAATTATTCTGCTTATCCCGGAAACCCCAACGGCTCAAGAGGTGCGGTAGCTGCCCTGGCAAGTGCCGACGGTCGCCATGTCGCAATGATGCCCCATCTCGAAAGAGCAATTTTCCCCTGGCAATGCGCATATTACCCGGCTTCACGACGGAACGACGAAATCACCCCCTGGATCGATGCATTCATCAATGCACGTCGATGGATTGAGACAAAAACACAAGGTTAAGGAGGAATAGAAATAGCATTTATCTGTTTTTTTCGTAACTTTGTATGCTGAAAACAACCATAATTAAAATGTATAATATATGAGTCTAAACATCATTGTGCTGGCAAAGCAGGTGCCCGATACCCGCAATGTCGGCAAAGATGCAATGAAAGAGGATGGCACTATCAACCGTGCAGCTCTCCCTGCCATCTTCAATCCCGAGGATCTCAACGCGCTTGAGCAGGCTCTCCGAATTAAGGATACAGTTCCCGGGACGACAGTTACAATTCTGACCATGGGACTACCCCGTGCTGCCGAAGTGATTCGCGAAGCCATGTATCGCGGTGCTGACAATGGCATTGTGCTGACCGACCGTGCTCTTGGTGGCGCTGACACTCTTGCCACTTCCTATTCGCTGGCTCAGGCAGTCAAAAAATTTGGCAACTACGATCTCATCTTAGGTGGACGCCAGGCAATCGATGGCGATACCGCACAAGTTGGCCCACAGATTGCCGAAAAACTTGGCATTCCTCAGATAACATATGCCGAGGAAATCATCGACCTCGACACCGACAAACGCACCATCACAGTCAAACGCCGTCTTGAAAACGGAGTTGAGACACTTCGGTCGCCTCTGCCTTGCGTCGTAACCGTGAATGGTTCTGCAGCCGAATGCCGCCCGCGAAATGCCAAAAGAGTTCAGGCATGTAAACATGCTGTGACACCGTCTGAAAAAAATACTCTTGACGAACGAATCAAAGATATTGTAGACAAACGCCCTGACCTCCAGCTTCAGGAATGGGGAGCCGCATTTGTTGATGCTGACCCTCAGCAGATCGGAGGTGCCGGTTCGCCCACAAAGGTTAAAAATATCGTGAACGTTGTCTTTACTGCTAAAGAGAGCCTTTGCATGGACGATGATGACCAAAAGATTGAGGATCTCGTTAAAGAACTTATAGCCAACCATACCATCGGCTGATCAAGCGGCCTTTTGACTTTTTCAGAATCAATCATGACTGACAAAAACAATCTCATAGTATATTGCGAGTTCGAGGACGGCCGTGTGGCTGATGTCAGTCTCGAACTTCTTACCAAGGGACGAGAGCTTGCTTCAAAACTCGGAGTAAAGCTTGAAGCCATAGTTATCGGCGACAAGCTTGAAGGTGTCGAAAATCAGGTGTTTCCTTACGGAGTGGACCGCGTATATAAGGTCGAGGACAGCCGTCTTTATCCCTATAGGTCAAATCCGCACGCTTCGGTTCTAACCAACTTGTTCCGACAGATCGAACCGCAGATTTGCCTCATGGGTGCTACATGCATAGGGCGTGACCTCGGTCCGAGAGTATCTTCGTGTCTTCACAGCGGTCTGACTGCTGACTGCACCTCTCTTGAAATCGGAGACCACAAAGACCCGAAGACAGGTAAAGAATATGAAAATCTGCTATATCAGATTCGTCCGGCTTTCGGAGGCAACATCGTTGCTACAATTGTCAATCCCGAGTGCCGCCCACAGATGGCAACAGTTCGAGAGGGCGTGATGAAAAAAGAGGTTTACGATCCGGCATATAAAGGTGAGGTAATTAACCTGAACGCTAACGAATATGTTGACGATGCCGATTTCATAGTGGAAATCATCGACAGACACATCGAGAAATCAAAAATCAATATCAAGAACGCACCCATTATCGTGGCCGGCGGTTATGGAGTTGGATCCAAAGAAAACTTCCAGTTGCTTCACGAGCTCGCCCAGACACTCGGCGGCGAAGTAGGTGCTTCGCGTGCCGCAGTCGATGCCGGATTTACCGAACATGACCGTCAAATCGGTCAGACAGGTGTGACTGTCCGTCCCAAATTGTACATAGCATGCGGCATATCCGGACAGATACAGCATATCGCCGGAATGCAAGAGAGCTCAATCATCATATCGATTAACAATGACAAGGACGCTCCTATAAACACCATCGCCGATTATGTCATTACCGGCAATGTCGAGGATGTAGTGCCCAAACTCATCAAGTATTACAAGAAAAACTCCAAGTAAGCAATGGCTAATTTCTATACAGACAATCCTGATTTGAAGCATCATCTTTCTCATCCTTTGATGGAAAAGATTGTTGCACTCAAAGAGCGCGACTTTACCGATGCACAGACTTATGATTATGCCCCGATCGACTTCGATGACGCGATGGATTCATTTGGCCGTGTCCTCGAAATTGTCGGTGACATATGCGGTAACACTGTTGCCGAAAACGCCGAATCTGTCGATCACGATGGCCCGAAAGTAGAAAATGGCCGTGTGACTTATGCCGAAGGCACACAGAAAAACCTCGATGTTTGCCGAAAGGCAGGACTGATGGGCATGTCGATGCCCCGGCGTCTCGGAGGTCTTAACTTCCCCATCACCCCCTATATCATGGCTGCAGACATCGTCAGTCGTGCAGATGCAGGCTTTGAAAACCTTTGGGGACTTCAGGACTGCGCAGAGACTATATACGAGTTTGCTAACGAAGACCAGAAACAGCGTTTTATTCCACGTGTTTGTCAGGGTGAGACTATGTCGATGGACCTCACCGAACCGGATGCAGGCTCTGACCTTCAGTCAGTCATGCTCAAAGCGACACAAAAAGAAGACGGCTCATGGGTACTGAACGGTGTGAAACGCTTCATTACAAACGGCGACAGCGATATTCATCTCGTTCTTGCACGTTCCGAAGAAGGGACATTGGATGGCCGAGGCCTTTCGATGTTCATCTACGACAAGCGCAACGGTGGTGTAAACGTGCGCCGTATCGAGAATAAGATGGGTATAAAAGGATCGCCCACATGCGAACTTGTATATAAAAATGCCCCGGCAGAACTTGTAGGCGAACGTCGTTACGGTTTGATAAAGTATGTCATGGCACTGATGAACGGTGCCCGTCTTGGCATAGCGGCTCAGTCGGTTGGTCTCAGTGAACGAGCTTATCGGGAAGCTCTCGCATATGCCAAAGACCGCAAACAGTTTGGCAAAGCCATCATCGAGTTCCCGGCCGTATTTGAAATGCTCGCCATAATGAAAGCTCGGCTCGATGCATCGCGTGCACTGCTCTATGAAACTTCACGTTTTGTGGACATGTATAAAATCTATGAAGACATAGCCAAAGAACGCAAGCTGACACCCGACGAACGCAAGGAGATGAAATTGTACAGCCGTATGGCTGATGCCCTTACTCCTATGGCAAAAGGTCTCGGAAGCGAGTATTGCAATCAGAACGCATATGACTGCATTCAGATTCACGGCGGTTCCGGCTTCATGAAAGATTACGCGTGCGAACGCGTTTATCGTGATGCACGCATTACTTCTATTTATGAAGGCACGACTCAGCTTCAGGTTGTCGCTGCCATTCGCCACGTCACCACCGGGACATACATGCAGATTATCGAGCGTTACCAGGCTGAAGATGTCAATCCCGAACTTCAGGCTGTCAAAGATCGTATAGCCGGTCTCACCGCGAAATATGCTTCTGCAGTTGAAAAAGTCAATGCATGCGATTCAGCAGATTATAAAGACTTTATGGCTCGTCGCCTTGTAGAGATGGCTGGCAACGTTATCATGAGCTATCTTCTCCTTCAGGATGCAAACCGTAATGAGACATTTAAAAAGTCACTCAATGTCTATGTCAACATGGCCGATGCCGAAGTGGCACGTCACAGCGAATTTATCAACTCATTCGCGCCTGACAGCATAGCTGACTATCGCCAGTAATAGTTAGGGACTAATAAAAAAGCACCCGGGACTTCTGTCAATTGGAAATCCCGGGTATTTATTTTATACAAATTATATTATCTTAAAACGTAAGCGTTAACTGAAGTACACCTTTTGGAGGTTGC